>JAJTIE010000060.1 GCA_021300195.1 Bacteroidota bacterium
GCGATAGTAACGATTTATTGTGTTCCGATTAATCTGCAAAAGACTCGAGGCCTGGGTGGCTGTTAGCTCCAGGGCGAATGCTTGCAGAATCTTTTTCTGCTTGTATCCGCCTAATTTGCTGTTATTCATTGACTTACAAGGTAATTTCTTATACCTTGATAGTCAAGCCCCAATAGCTGAAGATTGACACCGGATTTGCCTGTGGCAGCACATGCCTGGCTCACGCATACAACTTGCGTGCTGCTGCCTGCTGTGGAGGTCGGCGTACTTTTGTAGCGCTCATCAGCTAGGGTACTAGCATCGAAATGGGTTTAAGCTTGGGCAGAGCCGTTTACGGGAGAAATTTACGTTTCTTTATAATGCCCGTTGTATACAGGGTGGTAAGCACTAGTGCCAGGCCCGCAAGAAAGAGGAAAGAATGCCACGCGAGCCCGTAGAAGGCCTGCGTAGCAAAATAGCCGACCCCAAACAGGGCAAGCCAGGTAAACACGCTGGCTACCACTGCAAGCAGAATCAGTACCAAGGGCACTACGAGGGTAATTGCCTCTTTGGCAACATCTGTCTTGACCACTGCGATAAGTGCTGTATTAAAAACCGCAAGAGCTACAGACAGCCCGGAGAAGATGGCGGCCCTGGCCCCATAGCCCCCCAGGCCCTGTAGAAGTAGAATAAGAATAGGCCCACCCACTATGCCCGCCAGGGCACTCAGGCCGGCTAGAATAAGGAGGAATACAAAGAATTCTAAGGTGTCCATTTTCCCTTTTTTCTGGTGTTGAGGTTTAGCGGTATTGCGTGCGGTATGTTTCAGCTGTTTGACACCCGGCATGCGGCGCAGAGCCTGGACGTGCTGGTTTTTGGGGTAGTGCGTGCTGGTTAGCTTGGTCTCCGGGCTGCCAGGGCCCTGCCCGGGCAGGGAGGGCACGGCAGGCAGGGGTACCGGTGCCGAAGCAGGCTGGGGAGACACGGCCGGTACCGTAACACGGGCCGCACCTTTGCGTAGCCCCTCATGTCTGTAGCCAGGCCGGTAGAGTGCCCTGCCAGGCAGTAGATGTAGAAGGATTGTAAAAAATCTGGGCACATAATCCTGTCAGCAAATCTCATGCCAGCTGAGCCAGGGGTAGGATTTTATACGGTTACACAAGGTCGGTATGGCCTACTGGTGCCCGAGGTCGGAACAGAGTGCATACCAAGCTCCCTAAGAATCGTGGTACATATCTAGATGTCCAAGGCCTACCATAGCGATCGTAAAGCCCGGTATTTCTGTACTGACTGATTAAAGTGCCCGGAAATACCACCTTCGTACAGGCAAAGGGTAGACAGAAACTACTGGTAGCCAGGGGCCGGCTGGCCGGGGGCTGTGCCCTACCATTCGGGCACCAATTTTTACCGTTCGCGCACCCATTCATGTTATACTCTGCTTTCGTGCATATATTGGGGCTATGTACAGGCTCTCGTACGCTATTCCGTTGCTGCTGGCCCTCGCGCTTTGTCCGAACGTTGCCCAGGCCCAGCGCACCTGGTATTTTGGAAACAGGGCGGGGGTTTCTTTTGCCAACCCCGCCAACCCCGTAGGGATAACCGGCAGCCAGATGAATACCCAGGAGGGCTGTACCGCCGGTTATGATACCGATGGGAGCCTGCTCTTCTATACCGACGGTAGTACGCTATGGGACGCAGATCATGCAGTTGTGGCTACCGACCTGCGGGGTGGCGGTTCTTCCACCCAGTCGGGCGTAGTGGTGCGTGCCCCAGGATCGTGCAATGAATTTTATGTTTTTTCCGTACAGCAGCTGAACGGGGGCACGCCCGGAGACTTGCATTATTCCCGGGTGCAGGATGATGGTACGGGCGATGTTTCGCTGGTGGCAGGCCCTATTTTTATTCGTACCGGGGTTACCGAGCGCATTACCGCCATCCCGCACGCCAATGGCACTGATTTTTGGATCCTGGCCCACGAGCGCGGAAACAATGTGTTTGTGGCCTATCTGCTTACCCCCGACGGGTTGTCGGCCACGGCCATAGCCTCGGCAGTGGGCACCGCCCAGATACCCAATGACCTGGGCGGGGGGAGCAAAAACTCGATTTGGGCCGGCGTGCTGAAGGCTAGCCCAGACCACACCAGGGTGGCCTGCGCAATGGAGCAGTCCTTTCCCCGCATCTTCGAAGTCTATGATTTCGATCAGGGCACCGGTGTTTTATCGAATGCGCAAACCATTGAGCTGCCTGAATTCAGTATTCCACAGTTTTTTTTGGGCATGTATATAGGGGATGCGAACATACCACTTCCGGCCTATGGTCTCCAGTTTTCACCTTCTTCCCGTTATCTGTATGTCAGTACAAGGGGTCGGGGTGGATTTCCGATCTTGCAGTATGACCTGGAGGTAGCCGACTTGGCCGGATCGTGGCAGAGCCTACCAGGCTCTGAGACCGAAGATTTTCGTGGTGATATGCAAATCGGCCCAGATGGCCGTATCTATGTGGCAAATTCAAATGCAACTCTTTTTACGGAGTCGAATGCCGACTTTTTGAGCCGCATCGAAACGCCCGACCTTCCCGCCAACGATCCCGCCTTTTCATTCACCCAAACCGCTGTAGCCCTGGCTGCCGGTACCAGCAGCCGCGAGGGTCTGCCCAACTTTTTTGCCGGTCAGTTGTCTTTCGACTTCGAGCTGGGCGCGGAGGAAACCCTGGAAATACCCGATTTTGAGGTGCCTGGGGTGCTGCGGGGCCCCAAGGGGACCGACTACCAGTATACCTGGTACTTCAACGATTCCCCCCAGGCCACTACAGCAGATACCCTGGTGGCCAATGTAGCGGGCACCTATAAGCTGACGGTAGAAACACCCTGTGCGCAGACAGCCACCCGCTCTATTGTGCTACGCATTGCCCCTTCCCCGGCTTTTGCCTTCGGGCCAGATGAACTGCTGTGCCCGGGCGAGCGAAGACAGCTGGTGGGCGCCCCCAACAGGGACAACTTTGACTACACCTGGTATCGAGATGGCACCGCCATAGCACCCGATAGTACCGTAACACTTACCATCGATGCGCCCGGCACCTATGTGCTTTCCGTCCGAAATGATTATATAGACGTACGAGATACCATTGCCTTCCGCACCCCGCCGCCTGTGCCGAACATAAGCCTGGGAGCTGATGTAGACAACCTTTGCCGAAATGAGCCGCTGGTGCTGAGTGCACCTGCCCAGGAGGGCTTTTTGTACGAATGGTACCGAAATGACGAGAAGGCAGGTATGGAGGCCACCTACACCGTGACCCTGCCCGGTACCTATGTGGTACGGGTGTATACTGACTGTGAGCAGAAGCGAGATACCCTTATTGTAAGCCAGCAGCAAGCCAGCCTGCCGGAGCCCGAACTGGGGCCAGACAGGCGCATATGCCGGGCCGAGGCCCTCGTGCTACAGGCCCCCATGGCCGATGTCATTACCTGGTTCTACAACGGCCAGCCGGTGCCTGGGCAGCAGACGCTGGTGGCCACCGAGTCCGGCACCTACGCAGTGGTGCTGGAAGACGAATGTGCGCAACTGGCCGATACCGTGATACTGACCGCTGAACCAGATATGCCCGCCCTTTCCCTGCCCCCCACCTATGATCTGTGTGCACTGCTTGGGCAGGCCCTGAACGGAGGCCTTTCGGGTGGCGACAGCTATCAGTATACCTGGACAGACGGGGGTGGCATGATCCTCAGTCAAGACTCTCTCTATACCCCCCGTACCCCCGGTACGGTATCACTGACAGTAACCAACTCCTGTGGCGATACCCGCCAGGCCGAGCTAAGTGTAGAGGCCGTAGGTGGCCCCAGCCCGGCCCAGTGGGGGAATGTGATCACCCCCAATGGCGACGGCATCAATGAGGTGTTCCCGCCCCGGGAGTATGCAGGTAGCCTTCCCATCCGGCTCACCGTATTCGACCGCTGGGGACGTGCTGTACACACGGGCAATGGGCCTTGGCAGCCAGACCAGCGCACGCCAGAGGGTGTATACACCGTACATGTGGAGTATACCAACTGCAACGGGAACACACAACGCGCCGTGCGGAGCCTCACCCTGCTGAGGTAGGGACATGCGTAGATGGCAGAGCCTGGCCATTTTTTGCTGCAAGCAGATACCAAAATCGTCGTATCTTTGCCGTTCACATTTACTGGACGTATGCAAACTGTTGTTTCATCTATCGATCATATTGCCCAGCTGCTGGGCAGCCGCGCCGAGGAGCTGCTGAGCTACAAGGCCGTGTATGGCAAGGAACACCTGCACCTGCCCGGCCCCGGCCATCTGGACGCGAATTTCGCCCTGAGCGACCGGCCCCAGCCGGTTATAAACAACCTGAACCGGCTATACAACACCGGCCGCCTGGCAGGCACCGGCTACCTCAGCATCTTCCCCGTAGACCAGGGGATAGAGCACAGCGCCGCAGCCAGCTTTGCCCCAAACCCTATCTATTTCGACCCTGAAAACATTGTAAAACTGGCCCTGGAGGCAGGCTGCAATGGCGTAGCCTCTACCTATGGCGTACTGGCCAGCGTTGCCCGGAAGTATGCGCACAAAATCCCCTTTGTGGTGAAGATAAACCACAACGAGATGCTGACCTACCCCAATAAATTTGACCAGATCCTGTACGGAACCGTAGAGGATGCCTACAACATGGGGGCAGCGGCCATAGGGGCCACCATCTACTTTGGCAGCGAGGAAGCCACTCGCCAGATTAGCGAGATTGCCAGTGCCTTTGCCTACGCACACGAGCTGGGCCTGGGCACCATCCTGTGGTGCTACCTGCGAAATAGCGATTTCAAAAAAGACGGGGTAGACTACCATGTGAGCGCCGACCTGACTGGCCAGGCCAACCACATAGGCGTAACCATCAAGGCCGACATCATCAAGCAAAAGCTGCCCGAAAATAACGGAGGCTATACTGCCCTCAACTTCGGCAAGACCCACAAAAAGGTGTATACCGACCTGAGCGGCCCCCACCCCATAGACCTGGCCCGCTATCAGGTGCTAAACTGCTATGCAGGCAAGATCAGCCTGATTAACAGTGGCGGCGCCAGCGGCGGTGCCAGCGACCTGGCCGATGCGGTGGCTACTGCCGTGATAAACAAGCGCGCTGGTGGGGCCGGCCTCATCCTGGGGCGCAAGGCTTTTCAGCGTCCGTTTGAAGAGGGCGTAAAGCTCATCCAGACTGTGCAAGACGTGTACCTGAGCAAGGAAATTACCATTGCCTAGGCACAGGCCACGCCGTTTGCCCCAGCACGGGGCTTGCAGCCCCCACATTTATTCCCGACCTTGGGCTTAACTAAGTAGTGTATGAGTTGGCTAAAGCGAGAGAAAGAGGGTATCCTGACCTCCACCGCTCAAAAAATAGAGGCCCCCGATGGCCTGTGGACCAAGTGTCCGAACTGCAAGAACCCCACGCACATCAAGGAGCTGCGTGAGAATCTGCACGTGTGCCCGGCCTGCCACTACCACTACAAGGTAGGCAGCAAGGAATACTTCGAGATCTTCTTTGACAAGGGGAAGTACACCGAGCTGGATGCCGACCTGCAGAGTGCAAATCCCCTGAACTTCAAGGACACAAAGGACTACCCCGACCGCATACGCGCTACGCAGAAGCAAACCGGCCTGAAGGATGCCCTCCGATCGGCCCATGGCAAAATGGATGGACGGACGGTGGTGATAGCCTGCATGGACTTCGCCTTCATAGGCGGCAGCATGGGCAGCGTGGTAGGCGAGAAGATAGCCCGGGCCATAGTGAAGGCCATGGAGCTGGAGGCTCCCTTTATCATGATCAGCAAAAGTGGCGGAGCCCGCATGATGGAGGGTGCCCTTAGCCTGATGCAGATGGCCAAAACCAGCGCCCGCCTGGCCCAGCTGGCACAGAGGGGGCTACCCTACATCAGCCTGCTAACGGACCCCACCACTGGCGGCGTTACGGCCAGCTATGCCATGCTAGGCGACTTCAACGTAGCCGAGCCCGGTGCCCTTATCGGCTTTGCCGGCCCCCGCGTTATCCGCGAAACCATTGGCAGAGACCTGCCAGAGGGCTTCCAGAGTAGTGAGTTTTTGCAGGAAAAAGGGTTTGTAGACTTCATCGTGCACCGCCATGAGCTGAAAAACAAGCTGGGCGAACTGCTGATGCTGCTGGGTAAGTAGGCGGAAGCGGCTCATTCAGATTCTGAAGTAAGAACGGTGCGTCTCTTCTCTCACCCCATCCTGTGCAACTACTACCTCACCTACCGCTGCAATGCCTGCTGTAGCTTTTGCGATATATGGGAGCGCCCCAGCCCCTATGTAGGCCTGGAGCAGGTAGAGGCCAACCTGCGCGACCTGAAGCGCCTGGGGGTGCGGGTTATTGACTTTACGGGCGGCGAGCCACTGCTGCACCGCCAGCTGCCCCACTTCCTCCGGCTGGCCAGAGAGATGGGCTTTATCACCACCGTTACCACCAACGGGCTGCTGTACCCCCGGCAGGCCGAGGCCCTCCGTGGGCTGATAGATATGCTGCACCTGAGCCTGGATAGCATAGACCGAGATACCCACGACACTGGCCGAGGGGTGGCCTGCTACGACTTTGTACTGCGTAGCCTGGACCTGGCCCGACAGCTGGGCGAAAGGCCGGATGTACTGTTCACCGTAACGGAGCACAACCTGCACGAAATAGAGGCTGTATACCAGCAGATAACCCAGCCCCGGGGCCTGATGCTGATCCTGAACCCGCTCTTTGCCTACCCCCGCTTCGACGATCCGGCGCGTGGGGTGGGGGGGTACCACGCTGCCACGGCTACCCAGGCCTTTGCCCATATGCGCAGCTGGGGAAAAAAGCCGGGTGTGTACCTGAACGAGGCCTTCCTGGGCCTGAGGGAGGCCGGCGGAAACCAAACCCGGAACCCGGTGTGCGTGGCTGCCAGCAGCACGGTGGTTATCAGCCCCGAGGATAAACTGCTGCTACCCTGCTATCACCTGGGCCTGGAGGCCTTCCCTATCCAGGGCCAGCTGTACCAGCTGTGGCACCAGCCCCAGGTAGCTGCGGCCCGCCAGCTGGAGGGCCGCCTGCCGCAGTGCCAAGGTTGCACCATCAACTGCTATATGCAGCCTAGCTTTGCCTACCAGACCAACCGCTACTTCTGGCAGGCACTGCCCAGCACCCTGCGCTACACCCTGGAAAAATTTATCTATACCTAGGCCCGTGGATGCCTACAGATCTGGGCAAAAGAGTGTGGCCGGGGCGCGGCTGGCAGCAGCCCGCGCATTATATTTGTGCCCGAAAAAACTACATCCACCTTATGGGAAGAGCCTTTGAATACCGTAGAGCTGCCAAGGAGAGGCGATGGGCTACCATGTCTCGCGTATTCCCCAAGCTGAGTAAGGCCATCACCTTTGCTGCCAAAAGCGGAGGGGCCGATCCGGAGCTGAATGCCCCCTTGCGCATGGCTATCCAGAATGCCAAGAATGCCAACATGCCCAAGGACAACATCGAGGCCGCCATCCGGCGTGCCACCGATCAGGACCAGAGCGGGCTGGACAACATCCGCTACGAGGGCTATGGCCCACATGGCATCGCCATCATTGTAGAAACTACCACCGATAACCCGAACCGAACCGTGGCCAACCTCCGCACCATTTTTGGCCGCGCGGGTGGCAGCCTCGGCGTATCCAACTCTGTGGCCTTTCAGTTCTCCCACCTGGGGGTATTCCGCATACCCGCAGCCGGCCAGGACCTGGACGAGCTGCAGCTACAGCTGATAGACTATGGCCTGGAGGAGCTGATGGAGGAGGAAACAGAAGATGGGGGGGCCGAGCTGGTGATCCTCACGCCTTTCGAGGCTTTTGGCCAAATGCAAAAGGGCCTGGAGGGCTTGGGTATCGAGATCCTGAAGGCAGAGATACAGTGGTTTCCGAACGTAACCACAGAGCTGACCGAGGCGCAACAGGCCGACATTGATAAGCTGGTGGACAAACTGCAGGACGACGACGACGTACAGGACGTATACACCAGCCTGGCCCCCTAGTGGGGGCGTATGCCTGCACCCGCACGGGCGCATTGCCGTGCGTTAACGAAAGCGCTTGAAGCCGATAGCCGCACGCTGCCTGTCTGGTGCCGTCAGGGTACTGAATTCCTGCACATCGGCTAGTTCCAGCTCTTTTAGCATCTCGCGGGTGCGTTGCTTGGGGTTCATCTTGGCCAGGCGTAGATGCTGGTTTTTTACTGCCTGGTCTACAATCTTGCGTACCGAACGTGCATTGCCAAAGTATTTGTCCCTTCCGTTCACCAGTTCATCCATATAGCGCTCCAGGTGGGCGTGTGCCTCTGGTGTGGGGGTTACGCCCTCTTTGCTAAACATGCTGAGGGCAATCTGCATCAGGTCTTCCAGTCGGTAGTCTTCAAAGCTGAAGGTCTTGTCGAAGCGGCTGCGCAGGCCTGGGTTCGAGTTCAGGAAGCTGTCCATATTCTCTGGGTACCCGGCGGCTATCACCACAAACTCTCCGCGTTGGTCTTCCATCCGTTTCAGCAGGGTGGCAATGGCCTCATTGCCGTAGCTATCATGGGGCCCCTGCTGCAGGGTATAGGCCTCGTCTATAAACAGCACACCCCCAATGGCTTCGTCTATTACGCGCGTGGTGAGCTGGGCTGTTTGGCCCAGGTATCCGGCTACCAGCTTCTGGCGGTCTACCTCTACCAGGTGGCCCCGCTCCAGTATGCCCAGGTGTTTATATATGTTGGCCATCAGGCGCGCCACAGTAGTTTTGCCCGTGCCGGGGTTTCCCACAAAGATGGTGTGCAGGTTAAATTCGTCTCGTACGTTCTTGCCAATCTCTTTGTAGAATCGCACCAGTTGCACCATTTCAGCTATTTCATTCTTGATAACCTCCAGGCCAATCAGGTTTCCCAGCTCGTGCAGGTTGTGCCGCAGGGGCTCTTCATCCACCGGTATGTCCACCCACTTGTGGCCACTTTGCCGAAAGATCTTTTGAACGTCTTCCAGCCTTACGGTGCTCAGTTCTTCGGCACTCAGGCTCTCCAGCTGCTGGTTGCCCATCAGGCGCAGGCCCATGTTTACCTTGGCAACCTCTATCAGGCTGTTCACTAGCCGGGCATTGCCAAAGGTGCGGTCGCGTGCTCGGTACTTTCGCACCAGCTCATCATACAGGCATTCGCGGGCATCAGCTGTTAGCGCGATGCCGCGCTTTATGGCCGTGTATTCGCTGATCAGAATTAGCTCTTGTGGGGTATAGTCCGGAAAGTTGAAGACGTGGGTGAAACGGCTGCGCAGCCCGGGGTTGCTGTCCAAAAAATTTTGCATCTCCTCGGGGTATCCGGCTACTATAACGGCGATGTTGCCCTCCCCGTCGCTCATCTCTTTCAGCAGGATCTCGATTACCTCTCGGCCAAAGTCTTTGGCATCGTCAGATTTACGGGCCAGGCTATAGGCCTCGTCTATAAACAGGATGCCCCCCTTGGCTTTGGTTATGGCCTCTTTTACTTTTGGCGCTGTTTGGCCAATGTACTCGCCCACCAGGTGGCTGCGGTCCACCTCATACACATGGCCGCGCGTTAGCAGGCCCATGTTTTTGTATATACGCCCCATCATCTGTGCTACAGATGTTTTTCCGGTACCGGGGTTTCCTACAAACACGGAGTGGAGGCTGGGTTTTTCGTTTCCTTCCAAGCCCTTTTTATTTCGTATGGAGAGGAAGTTCAGGTAAGTAATGTACTCCTTCACCATGGTCTTTATGTTCTCCAGGCCTATCAGGTCATCCAGTGCCTCTACCGGGTTTCGCTCGTCCTGTACCTCTTCGGGGTGGATGGCAAGCAGGGTGGCCTGGCTGCCGGGTAGGTAGAAAAACTGGTCTCCTGCCTCTTCAAACGCCTCGCCAGCACTAAAGGGCAGCACAGCGATAACGCGGTCCATGAATACGACTTCCAGCTTATAGTCGTCTGCATACCAGCTTCCGGCTCTTTTGCTTCCCCAGCCAGCGCTTGTGTGTATCAGGGGCATTAGGCCGTTTACCATGATTAGCTCGTGGTTATAGCCCTTCAGCTGCCCGGTGTCTGAATAAAAGTTGAAAAGAAGCTCGCAGGGCCAGCTGCCTTGGTCGCCGAATAGCAGGTTCTCTGCTTCAAACTCTACCCACACAAAGCGGGTAGCATTCTTGTCAAAAACCTTGTAGTACGTCCGGTTTTCCCTGGGGCAGTCGTCCTGGTCTGCCTCATACAGTTTCAGGCTCGTAATCCGGAAAAAGGGATTCTCCTCGAGCGTTACCCGCCCTTTGTCTACTATGTAGAAGTAGGTGCTGGTATCTATCTTCTCCCCGTCTATCCAGGCCTCCCAGTAGTAGGTGCCCTCGCTCCAAAAGCCGCCCACCTTGTCTACCCCCCAGCCCTGGCGGATGTATACGATGTTCTCCTGGGTGTCTATGGTTTGCTTTACATCAATGTTGCAGATCTGCCGCCCGCTCAGCTCAAAGGCTTTTAGCTGGCAGTGGATGGGCCATGCTTCTTCATCAAACAATTTGTTGTAGAAAGAGAACTCGGCATATACAAAGGATACTTCGCTCTTCTCGAACACCTGGCGGTACTTTTTCTTGTCGTCTACCAGGTTTTCTTTGGAGGCGTATACCTTTAGGTCTCGGAACTTGAAGGGCTTAAATCCATCGGGCTTTTGCATGGTCTTTTGGGCGTACGGGCGGGGTGTAGTTTCAGTTATCTAAGGTAGAAAGTAGGCGGGTATAAACCCAACGTATATCCCCACCTAATTTTACCCGGGGGTAAAAAGCCATCTCGCAGGCCTTCGTACCTTGTGCCACATGTGGCTCGCATTTTCAGTAGGCTGTATATGGCTTCTGTCTAGCATCATAAGTGGCATGCTGGCAGTGGAGGATTTTTCACTGGGCGCCTGGCTGAGTAGTACGCTAATGTTGGTCAGTTTGTTGCACCTGCTGCACCGGCGCAGGGCAGGGCACTACGTATTTTTACTTAGCCGAAGGCTTGTACGGATAGCGGTTTCCACGGTTCTGCCGTTTGGTTTTTTGGGCTATCTGCTAGCTGGCAGGTTTCTTCATCCGGGCCTTTGGGGGCTGATGTGGCTAAACCTGATCCTGCTACATGGGGTGCTGGCCCACCGTCGGCGGCCTGTTACGTAGGGGTATGCCCGCCGGTTGGGCTAAGGGCGGCCACCTGGGTGTGCTAGCTGGCTAGTGCCCGCAGTATGTCTCCTAGCACTTGTGCACGTTCCAGCTCCTTCATTACCTCGTGATACAGACCTGGGTAAATGCGGTGCTGCTGCCCCTGGGGTAGCCGGGCAAACAGCTCCTGCTGTGCCTTTAGAGACACAATTTTGTCGTCGCCGGCAGAGAAAATCCAGGTAGGTATTTGCACCCGATCGGCCTCGGCCATGCAGCGTGCCTGGGCTTCCTCTATGGCCTGGTACCAGCGCACGGTCAGCCATTTTCGGATCAGGGGATCGCGCTTGCCCTCCGCCACCAGCTGGGTGTCATGCGTTAGCTGCTCCTGCTTTATACTGGCGGGCAGGCTGGCGTATTCATACAGCCGGGCTAGCAGCCGGGCCACGGCTTTTTGCCAGCCGGGCACTGGCTTGGCAGTAGCCATAAATGGGCTGCTAAGTAGCAGCTTCTCGGGCCGGATGGCACCCTGCTGGACGGCACGCAGGGCCACCAGGCCCCCCATGCTGTGTGCCAGGATGGCATAGGGCTGCGCCACCCCAGCTTGCTGTAGGGCCTGCTGCAGGTCTGCTATGTATTCGTCTGCTGTGCGGATGTACATGCTGCGGCCCGGTGCCCTGCCGTGCCCTCGCAGGGTAGGGGTCAGGCAGTGGTAGCCATGGGGCCGAAACCAATCTGCCACCAGCTGGTACTTGTCTCCGTGCTCAAAGGCACCGTGCACTATGAGTAAAGTCTTCATCCTATCAGGTTGTTTCGGTGTGTACGGCATCGGGCTGTTCGGCTATCACTATCCAGTTTGTCCGCATCTGCCGGATGTGGTGGTGGGGGAAAATGAGGCCGAACGCTTGCAAAAAGTGCTCGGTGCGGGTTTTCGTTTGTTCGGTATGCACCAGCCGGTTCCAGATCAGTAGCCCACCCGGGGCCAGGGCGCGCTTGCAGGCCTCTATTACCGCCAGCTGGTCCATAGCTTCCGGAACCAGCTCGTCCACAAACACGTCCACACACACCAGGTCATACCTCCCCTGCTGCTGCTGTAGGTAGGTGGCCGCATCGGCCTCCACAATCTGCAGGTTTGGGTGTCTGTCAAGGCCAAAGTATGCCTTGCCCAGCTCGATCACTTTGGGGTCTAGCTCCACGCCTGTAACAGCCGGGCGCCGCCCCCGTGCTGCCAGCAGGGGCACAATGCTGCCTGCACCCAGGCCCAGTACCAGCACAGTCTGCATAGGCCTGTGGTAAACACCCAGTGCCCGGAAGGTACGGTGAAAGACTTCTTTCAGTTCGCCCTCGCTATAGTTGGTACGGCGGCTATGGAGCAGATAACTACCCCCGCTGTAGATAACCTCTAGCCCCGGGCTGACAGTACTTTCTGCCTCTTTCACCACAAAAGGCACCAGATAACTTGCCAGCCGCCTGAGGAGTGAAGCCATGCGCCAAGCTACGCCTATTCTGCCAGTTCTGCCAGTTTTTGCAACCCGTGCCTGCACGCCCTGGCACCTTCTCGGCCACAGGCGGCTGTGTGGTTCCCTTGCCTGTAGCAGTGGGGCTCAGGCGAATGTTAATCTTTGGTTGTTTTTTCGCGTACACCGTTCTGGTGCCAGGTGTAGCTAAAATGGCTACTTGAGCCTGTTTATGCGGTTTTTGGTAACCTTTTCGGTGTCAAACCGGTACAAGGCAGTAGGCAGATCAGGAAGCTCTGTGCTCGGGGGGGGACAAACGTTCGTGTGGGGTTTCGGTCATATTCCGGTTTGTGGTTTGCTTGTTGAACATAAACTTTTAAATTTGCGGGTTGGAAAGCCCTTCTTCACCTTTACCTAGAAATTTAAATTTATTATGAACAGACGTGTTTATATCTTTCTGTTTTTCTTCTTTGGCACAGCCGCCGTACTGCGTGCCCAGAACGTGGGCATCGGCACCACCACCCCCACTGCCACCCTGGATGTAAACGGCGAGATAAGGGCCGGTAGCACGGGTGCCGCAGCTGGCACTGCCGGTGCGGGTGCCCTGCGGTGGAACGGCACCAGCCTGCAGGTAAGCAACGGCACCACCTGGCAGAGTGTGAGCGCCACCAGCAACTGGCAGCTGACGGGCAACACCGGAACCAACCCCGCTGTGGAGTATCTGGGTACTGCCGATGCGACCGACTTTGTGCTGCGCACCAGTGCGCTGGAGCGCGTGCGCATACTGGCAGGTGGGAACATCTCCATAACCGGAAATGTGGGCATAGGCGATGCCAGCCCCTTGGCTGCCCTTACCGTGGGTAGTGGCGACCTGTTTCAGGTAGTCAGCACCGGGCATGTGCGCAGTATATTGGGTACGGTAGGCGCGCCTACCTACTCCTTCACAGGCAGCACCAATACCGGCATCTATAGCCCTGCTGTAGGGCAGGTGGCGGTGGCCACCAATGGCGCAGCCCGTTTGTTTGTAGACAACACGGGGCGTGTAGCAATAGGCACCACGGCACCGGTGGCTGGCGCGGCCCTACAAATAAACTCTACCACGGGCGGTTTTCTACCTCCGCGTATGAATGATGCTCAGCGCAATGCCATACCGGCTGCCTCGCTGGCCGATGGGATGGTTATCTTCAACACCGATGCCGACTGTTTGCAGTTTTACCAGGCTGGTAACTGGGAGACCGTGTGCGGTGATCCCTTGAACTGCGACTTCAATACCGTGCCCTCCATAGGTGCGCTAAATATAGAAGAAGGCGCGAGCCAAACCATCACTGTAACCCTGACTACCGTAGCAGGCACACCCGGAAACATTACCACTACCCTGATCAGCCCCATCCCGGAGATTACGATAGATACCCCTACCCCCCAGCCCGCCAACCTTTCCGGTGCATCCACTACCCAGACCGTAAAAATTAACGTAGCCGCTGGCACCACTGCCGCAACCTACTTCTTGCAGCTACGGCATGTAGCGGCATGCGGCGTTACCAAGTTTACCTTCCTGACACTTACCGTAACGGCCTGCGATTTTCAGTTGTCTTATAGCACTACTGGAAATAACCTACAAACTCCAAACCTGGTAACGGCCACTCTTACTACCATATTGAACATAACCCAAAGCGGCAGTATACCCAGCACGGCAACCGTGGTAGTAACCCCCATCGCGGGTTCTAATATCGCCGTTAGCGTGGGTCCCGACTGTGGTTATACCTGCTCCAATACACTGAGTTTTGCCATCAATAGCGGGGGTATCACACCTGGAGGTACCTACGTTTTTCCGGTAACGGTAACATCAGGCTGCGGTACAGTGCGCAACTCGACAGTAACGATTACGGTAGATGATAGCTTCAGAAACTGTGCCCAGATACTGGCCTTGAATCCTAGCTCAGCAAGCGGAGTCTATACAATTGATCCAGATGGTGTGGGAGGTATTTCCGCTTTTAACTGCTACTGCGACATGACCACCGATGGCGGGGGCTGGACC
>JAJTIE010000061.1 GCA_021300195.1 Bacteroidota bacterium
AAGTAATTCGGCGCCTGGGGCTGCAGGGGCTGCCAGGCTACGTCCTGTAGCGTGTGGGTGCTCAGGGCCTCGTACTTGGCCGGGCGGCGGCCATACAGCTGGGCATGCTGCACCCGGGCCGGGGTGCCGGCTTTTTTCTTGCCGGTTTTTACAAACAGGCTGATGCATACGCCCTGCTGGATGTCGAACACATTGTCGTCTTTGCTGCCATCGGGGGCGGTTTCTTTTTTCTTGCTATTGCCGTGCAGGTCTAGTATATACAGGCTATCGTAGGCCTGCAGCAGGCTGTAGCGCATGCCGCGAAAGGTGGGGTTATCCAGGTAGCCATGCGGGCAGATGTAGGCCAGTATGCCGCTGCCGTTTTTCTCTACATAGTACTGCCCGTAGCGGATAAACTTTACATAGTCGTCGTTTATCCACTTGCTGTTTCGTTCCTGCAGTTTCTGGCTGGTGCCGGGCTCCTTTTTGTAGTCCAGCATCAGCTGCTCCATCCAGGGGCCCTTGTTGGCACTTTCGCCGCTGTAGGGTGGGTTTCCCAGCACGCACATCACGGGGGTGTCGCGTTTTATTCGGTTTGCCTGGTTGGCCTCCTCGCTCAGCCAGCTGGCAAACAGGGTTCCGGTGTCGGGGTGGCTTTCCTCCAGGCTGTTGGTCAGGTACACGCGCAGGCGCTGGCCGGGGGGTGCCTGTGGGGTGGGGGTGTAGCCGGTGTGGGTGAGCAGCAGGTCTAGCTGCAGGTGTGCCATGGCATAGCTGGCCATCAGCAGTTCAAATCCGTTTAGCCTGGGCAGCAGGTGCTGCTCCACATAGGCGGGCCACATGCCCTGGCGGGTGGCAAAGCTGCGGTGTATGTGGTGCACCACCTGTGCCAGGAAGGTGCCGGTGCCGGTGGCGGGGTCTAGCAGCTGCACGCGGTGCACCTCCTGGGGTGCAGCTTTGGCCGGCTGGCCGGGCAGGGTGGGCTGTATGCGCACCCGGCTGGTATCGGCCAGGCCCTGTGGCAGGGCAAACTCGGTTTTCAGCAGCTCATCTACCGCGCGTACTATAAACTGCACCACGGGCTGGGGGGTGTACCACACGCCGCGTGCGCGGCGCAGGGCGGGGTCGTAGGCAGCCAGGAAGGTTTCGTAGAAGTGGATGATGGGGTCTTCGGTACGGGTAGCCTTTCCGTAGTGCTGCATCAGTTCGGCCACATTGCAGTGCAGGAAGATATCTACCAGGCTATCCACCACCCAGCGTATTCGGTCGTCCAGCTCGGGCCCGGCTATGTAGCCGAATAGCTTGCGGAGGAAGGGGTTGGACTTGGGTATCAGCTCGGCCGCCTCCTGGCGGCTGAAGGTGGGCAGGGTGGGGTCGTGCAGGCGTGCGGCAAAGAGGCCGTAGGCCAGGGTCTGTGCATACACATCGGCAAAGGCGGCGGGGGTAATGTCGTGTATCAAGATCTGCCGAAAGGCGGCGAGCTGGTCTTTCAGGCTGCTGTCTTCGTGTCGCTCCTCGTCGCTGCCCACGGCACGGCCTATTATGTCGGCCAGCAGGCGGGCCTTGGCGGCCATCAGCTGTGCCAGCTGCTGGCTGCTGGTCAGGGTCTGGTCTACCTGGGTGGCAAAGTCCTGCAGCATGGCCGTCAGGGCCGGGTAGTTTTCGGGCAGGGGCTTTATGCGCTTCCCGTCGGCCTCGCCTATGGCTATGGCCTGCAGCAGCTGGCCATCGCGGTAGCGGTAGAAGCGCAGATAGTCGGTAAAGATGAGGTTGCCCAGCGAGGCCCGGTACCGGTCAAACTGCTCTTTGTTTCCGGTTTTCTTTTTGCCCTCCAGGTCCTTGTCGCCTATGTCTTTGGCCTCTACGAAGCCTATGGGTATTTCGCCCCGCATCAGGATGTAGTCGGGCGCCCCGCATGCCTGTCGTTTTGGCTCGTTGGTGGCGCGTATGCCGGGCAGCAGGGCCTCTAGCAGCCGCTGCAGGTCTCCGCGAAAGGTGTGCTCGGTGGCATTGCCCAGGCGGTAGCGGGCATCCAGTTCGTTCATGTATTGCGGTACAGTCATGTCGGTTTCGGGTTGGGCTGTGTGTCTCGCGCGTTCGGTTAGCCCGCTTGGTTGGTCTGTTTGGGCTGGCAATATACACAGGGGCGCAGGTATGGGCGTGCCTCGGCCGGCCTTTGTGCCCGTGCCCGTGCCGGGTGGGGCGGGGCTGCGCACCCTGCGCTGGGGGGCGTATACCGGGTTTGTTGTCTGGAGAGCAAATTCTGGGTGAAGCTATACTTCCTGCCTTGTGTTTGGTAAGAAAGGGGAGCACGGGGCTTAGTATATAAGCTGTGTATCTTTGTGGCTACTAGCCCCAGCTAGCCAACATCCAGTAGAATACGCATGTTAAAGACCTTTGCCGAAACGGTAGACTACCTGTACACCCTCCTCCCCGCTTACCAGCACCAGGGGGGGCAGCTAAAGCTGAGCCTGGAACCTGCCGAGCGGCTACTGAAGCACCTGGGAAACCCGCACCGCAAGTTCAGGAGCGTGCATGTGGGCGGCACCAATGGCAAGGGCAGCGTAACCGCCATGCTGTCGGCGGTGCTGCAGCAGGCGGGCTATCGGGTGGGGCTGTTTACCAGCCCGCACCTGTTCAGCTTTGCCGAGCGCCTGCGCCTGAACGGGCAGCCCGCGCCCGCAGACTGGATTGTAGACTGGGTGAACCGGCACCGCCCGTATATAGAGGCAGAGATGCCCAGCTTCTTCGAGCTCACCTTTGGCATGGCCTGCGACTACTATGCGCAGCAGCAGGTGGATATTGCCATCATGGAGGTGGGCATGGGGGGGCGGCTAGACAGTACCAACGTGCTGCAGCCGATCCTGAGCGTGATAACGAACGTAAGCTGGGACCATGCCGAGTTTCTGGGCGATACGCTACCCAAGATAGCCGCCGAAAAGGCGGGAATCATTAAACCCGGGGTACCCTGCATACTGGGCGAATACCAGCCCGAGGTGTTCGACGTATTTGTGCAGCAGGCCGAAAAGGTTCAGACGCAGGTATTCCCCGCCTGGTATGGCTACACCTGCGAGGCGGGCGAGTGGGAGGGCCTGCTGCGCTGGTACAGCCTTACCCACCAGGTGCTGCTGGAGAGCCTGGACCTGGCCTGCGACCTGGGGGGAGACTACCAGGCCCACAACCTGCCGCCCGTGATGATGGCGCTGGATATGCTGGCCGAGCGCGGATACCCCACCACCGAGGCCCACATCCTGGCGGGGCTGCAGCAGGTGCGGCAGCTGAGTGGCCTGCGTGGCCGTTTCGACATACTGGCTGCCGAGCCACTCACCATAGCCGATGTGGCCCACAATGAGGCGGGCCTGCGCAGCCTGCTGGCCCAGGTGCTGTCTTTCGAGCCTGTGCAGCTGCACATTGTGCTAGGCATGGTGCGCGAGAAGGACCGCAGCAAGATACTGCCCCTGCTGCCCCCCGGGGCACGCTACTACTACTGTAGCCCCGCCCTGCCCCGCGCCCTGCCCGCCCCTGTGCTACAGCAGGAGGCCGCCGCCCAGGGCCTGCAGGGCCAGGCCCATGCCAGTGTGCAGGCCGCCCGGGCCGCCGCCCGGGCCGCCGCCCAGGCCGAAGACCTGATCCTGATATGCGGCAGTGTGTTTACCGTGGCCGAAGCGCTGGCCTAGCCCGCTCGCGCCCCGCTCTAGCTAACGGAAAGCCCCCTGCAGTAGGCCTCCTCAAATAGGGAGATGCCCGATACATCGGTGTGGACCAGGTGCAGGCCACCGCCCTGGTCTTCCTGTAGCCGTGCCCGCTCGGTACCCCACAGGTAGCCCGGCCTGGGGCCCACCATGCCATGGCCCCACAGCCAGCAGTCCAGGCTGTGCAGCTGGCTGCGCAGCGCCGGGTGCGGGCCTGCCAGGTCGGCTAGCACCTCCTGCACCCACTGGGCGTGGCTGCGCCGCTGTGCCCAGCGGCGTGCCTCGGCGGGCGGCATGTGCGTAAGCGGGCGGTAGTAGGTAAGGGTGAGGGGCCCCGGGTGGCCACGCAGCTGCTGGTGGTTGGCCACCACATAGCCCAGCCCCTGGCCGCCATAGTTCACATTGTCCCAGCTGAGGGGCTGGCCATAGCCAGGCAGCGGGTTTATCTCCGGCCTCAGGTGCAGCTGGGCCACCAGCCAGGGGGTGTGCAGTAGCTCGGGCAGCTCGGGCGGATCGGCATACACATAGGGCAGGGTGTGCAGCGGGCTGGCATAGTACAGCTGCTGGCAGTGGTAGCCCTCGCTCTGCTTCCGGTCCAGGTCGTAGGCCCACACCTCCCAGCCCTGGGGGCTGCGCTGTATGCGGTGCACCAGCCGGCGCAGGCGCAGCTGGGCCCGTGCCTGCTGGGCCAGGTAGCGGGCCAGGTAGGCATTGCCCATGGGCCAGGTCAGCTCGCTATTGGGCTCGGCATTGGCCGCCAGGCCCCGCCGTGCGGCAAAGTAGTGCAGCCCCGCCCAGGCCGAGGTATTGCCCAGCCCCAGGCCATAGTCGTCTCGTGTGCAGTAGTCCAGGTACCCGTGCAGCTCGGTGCTTTGGTAGCCTTCTCGCAGCAAGTAGTCTGCCAGGCTGAGGCTATCCAGCTCGCGGGGGCTGCCGGGTGCGGAGCGATCCAGCGGCAGGGCAAAATGGGGCCGCCCCTGCGCATCCACCGCATCGCGGTGCCGCGCCGTTTCGGCAAAGAAGCGTTCAAACTCGGCCTGTGCCCGGGCAGGCAGCCCCCGGCTGGGGATTAGCCCCCGCTGCCACACCCCCCGGTAGAACAGGCGCTCCTCCGGGGCGTGCACCAGGGCCCGCTCGTCATATACCGGCAGGCCACCCGTATAGCCCGTTATCAGGCCCATTTCCTCCAGCAGCTCCCGCACTTCGGTCGTTTCAGGGTTGGGCAGGGGCAGGTAGTGGGCCCCCCAGGCATAGGCCGTATGGGCATTGTAGCCGGCGCGTGCATTGCCCCCGGCCTCGGCCTCCAGCTCCAGCACACAGTGGCTGCGGCCCAGGCTGCGCAGCCTGCGTGCCGTGGCCAGGCCTGCTATGCCGCCCCCCACCACGATGGCGTCTTGTGTAGTCCACTGGCTGGGGGTGGGCAGCTTCCCCCCGCGCAGCAGGTGCCCGCTCGCTGTATCGGGGCCTAGCATCCGGCCAGCTATGGGCTTGTCTGTAGCGCCCAGGCCACAGGCCTTTAGCAGCGGCCCCAGGCCGATGGCGGCCCCGGCCACCGATGCCTGCTGTAGGAAGCGGCGGCGGCTATAGCGGGGTGCGCGCCTAGTCCACATAGTGGTTCCACTCATCCTCAAAGTACTGCACCAGCACCTGGGTGCTCAGCCGGTTTACCTCCACCGGGCGGGCCGCCATGTCGGGTGCAAACTGCGTCATGCTGGCAAAGGTGGCATCATTCAGGTAGCGCAGGTTGGGCGGCATAGGGCCAGGACGGGGCGGCTGGCGGGCTGCCAGCACGTACCCCCATTCGCCAAAGGAGGGCACGTAGGCATGGTAGGGCAGGGTACAAAAGCCTGCTGCCGCAATGGTGCGCGCTACACACCAGAAGGCACGGGGCGCAAAGTAGGGGCTGGTGCTCTGCACCACAAACACACCCCCGGGGGCAAGCAGGCGGTGTAGCTGCTGGTAGAAGTGCCGGGTATACAGCTTGGCAATAGAGAAGTTGGTGGGATCCGGAAAGTCGATCAGGATCACCTCATAGGGCGTATGGGGCTGCTGCACCCACCGGAAGGCATCGGCGTTTATCACCTGTACCCGGGGGTCGCGCAGTGCCTGTCGGTTCAGCTGGCTTAGCCTGGGGTCTTGGCCAAACAGGCGTGTCATCTCGGGGTCCAGCTCTACCAGCGTTATGCTGTCTACACTGGCGTGGCGCAGCACCTCGCGCACGGCCAGTCCATCTCCGCCGCCCAGTATCAGCACCCGCCGGGGATGGTCTACACTTACCATTGCCGGGTGCACCAGGCTTTCGTGGTAGCGGTACTCATCGGCACTGTCAAACTGCAGGTTGCCGTTCAGGAAAAGACGGGTGCTGTGCGTATTCTGCGTGAGTACCATGCGCTGGTAGCGGGTAGTGCGGGCCATCAGCACTCGGTCGTCATAGGCACCGGCCTCGGCTGCATCCTGGATGTGGCCTGCCCCTGCAAAGCCTAGCCCCAGTAGTAGCAGCACCAGGCTGGCCTGCACATAGTGCCCCCGCATGCCCCGCAGCTGATGGCGAAAGTAGTGGATGGTGTAGAGCGCTACCAGCGCATTCAGCAGGCCAAACAGCAAGCCCGTGCGCAGTAGCCCTAGCTGCGGCACCAGCAGCAGCGGGAAGAGGATGCTGGCCAGCAGCGCCCCAATGTAGTCGAAGGTGAAGATGTGCGAAACCAGACTGCTAAAGGGGAAACGATCCTTCAGGATCCGCATCATCAGGGGGATCTCTAGCCCCACCAGCAGGCCAGTGAGGAAGAGCAGGCTAAACAGCAGGAACTGAAAGCCCGTAGCCAGGTGAAAAAAAACAAACAGCAGGGTGGCACTAAAGCCCCCGATGAGGCCCACCAGCAGCTCGATACGGATAAAGGTTTCCAGCAGCTGCTGCCGCACGTAGCGCGATAGAAAACTGCCCACCCCCATGCTGAAGAGGTAGACCCCAATGACCAGCGAAAACTGCGTGATGCTATCGCCCAGCAGGTAGCTGGCCAGCGTAGCGCTCAGCAGCTCGTACACCAGCCCACAGGTGCTAACTAGTAGCACCGAGAGTAGCAGAAGTCTTGCCATGTGCAGCTACCTACCGGCCTAGCCGTGTACGGCCGAGGCAATAATATGGGCTATGCCCAGAAAAAAGAAACCGATAAGGATGGCCACCGCCGTGTTTCGCTTTTCGGTTATCTCTTTCCACAGGTTTTCGGGCGTGAGTATCTCCAGGATAAAGAATGCCAGACCCAGCAGCACCAGCCCCCCGATGGAGAAGACGAGCGCGTTCAATAAATATTCCCAGTGAACCATATGCTAAAAATTGATTAGGGTAATCGGTATGAATAAGGGGTGGGGTGTATGCCAATGCTACTTGTGGTAATACATGGGTGCCCGCAGCTGGCCAGGCATGGCATGGCCGGTCCGGCTGCGAAACAGGTACTGCCAGATGCCAATGCCCCGCAGGCTGGCAAACGTGAAGCCGCCCAGCAGGGCCAGAACCAGGATGAAGTAGACGATGCGTGTCATGCTGCGGATGTGTGGGGGCAGAGGGGAGGTTAGTTTGAAAAAGGGCTATAGTCGCTTTCGGCCCAGCGTTTCTTTTCGAACCAGTAGCTGAGCAGGCTTATCCAGCCAAAGGGGATGAGTAAGAGTGCCAGAACGATGAAGAAATTGGCCGTACTCACCACACCCCGGGTGAGCACCACCTGCCAGGCGTGGCCAGTGGCCCCCGGGGGCAGTATGGCCTGTGCCTCCAGGTGGTAGGTTCCTTCGGGGATGGCGTTCAGCAGGCTGCTGGTTTCGCGGCTGCCCTCGCTCCAGCTTTCTCCGCCCGATACGCCGCTGTAGTACTCCAGGCTATGCAATAGCGGGAAGGTTTCGCCCGTCTCTTCGTTTACCAGGGTGTAGTCTATCTCTATCCAGCTGTTGTTCAGGTTGGTTAGGGTGGTTGCTTCCACATTGTCCACACCGCCTTTCAGGACGAAGGGTGGGGAGATCAGGGTTCGTGTCGTGTCATAGGTAGCCTTTGCATGGCCAATGTCTTGCTGCATCGTGCCTGTTTCGTAGGTCAGTTTCAGCACCTCTTCGCGGCGGGCGCGGCTGCTGGTCATCACCTGCACCACCACCAGTGCTGCCAAGCCCAGCAGTAGGGTCCACCGCATGGCCCGGGCCGATTTTTTATACGGGTTGGGTTGGGCTGGGGCAGTGCCCCGGGTGGCAGGCAGTGCTGGCAGCTGGCCTTGCACGTGTGGTTTTAGCGCTTCCTGTAGCTGGCGGTGGCTTACGTAGCGGCCTATGGTCCAGGCCTGCTCGGTACGGTCGGCCTCCAGGCTCAGGAAGTAGGGTGGTGCCACATATTCGGCAAAGCCCAGGCGGTCGCCCACCTGGGCACGCCAGTAGAATTCGCCCAGCACATATTCCACCTCGCATCTGCCCTGGTGGTACTTGCGGTAGGCCAGGCCGCGCCAGCGCACTTCTGCGCCCCTTTGGCTCAGCTCGTACTGGCCGTGGATGGGGGCCAGCAGCATGTAGTGGCCCTGGTACTGGCTCAGCCAGCGGAAGCCGTAGCGTGGGTTGTACAGCAGCAGCTCTTCCCAGCTGAAGTGCCACTCCACATCTCGTTTCTGCATGAAACCAATCAGCTCCCAGGTTTTGCCGTCCCAGTCCATGCGCGTGCCCAGGGGCAGGCTGGGTTTCAGGGCAGCCTGCTGGGCCGCCAGTACCTTGTACTCGGGCGTGTTTACGTCTATCAGGCTGCTGCAGTACTGGCAGGCCACGGTAATGGTGTGTCCCGGCGCCTTAATCTCCAGGCTGCCCCCGCAGCTGGGGCAGCTGAACGTGCGCGCATACTTGGGGGCGGGGTCCCTGCTTTCCATCGGCCTAGAATTTCCAGCCCGCCAGGGCGCTCAGGTTTTTTAGCTTCAGTTCGTCAAAGTCCACATAGCGGCCCAGATAGGCACGTGGCTCGCCCTGGTCGGGGTAGTCCAGGGTGGCAAAGCGGCCACCTTTGGCTGCAAGATCTACTACCGTGCTGGTGTAGTCTTCCGTAGCGGAAAAGGGCAGCTCGCCCTCGGCTCCGCCGTAGTGGATTTGTCGCAGGTCGGCCACCAGGTATTCGTCGCCTGCTAGCTGCCTTTTTTGTCCTATCTTCAGGTCATCCACTGCGGGGAAGCGCGTGTAGTGGGGTTCGGGGAAGCTCATCATCCAGAAGCCCTGGGCCTCGGCCAGCCAGCCATGCTGCTGGTCGGTAAACCAGGCGTACCACTCATTCCACACCCCCCGCTCGTAGCGGATCTTCAGGCGGCCAATCAGCTCGAAAGCGCGGCCCTCGTAGGTGCCCTGGGTGCCCAGCTGTACGGGGCTGTTGTCGTCGGGCATGTCCGCCTTCTGCCCCAGGTTTTGGGTATAGTCATCCACCCGCACCAGCATGCTGCGGCAGGATTCGCACACGGCGTATACCGAAAATCGGTCGTGAAAGCGCACTTCGTTCCCGCAGTTGGCACAGCTGGTGGTCATACAGCCGCCAAGATACAAAACCTCTACCGTATCTGTGTGTGGGGGGATACGTACTCCTGTTGGCTGGCTACCCGGCCTGTTGGGAGCAAAACAGTAGCTTTGCGGTGCGCCGAGAAACGGCTCACCCCCCCTCTCTCTGCATGATGAATCCGGAGCTGGAAATACTCTTGAACCCCGAAAAACTGCTGGCTGTGTACGCCGGCGGCATGTTCCCCATGGCACCCAGCCAAGACAGCCCGGAGGTGTACTGGTTTGCACCCGAGGAACGGGGTATTCTGCCCCTGGAGGCCTTCCATGTGAGCCGGAATGTGTGCAGGTGGATCCGAAATCATCCCCACCGCATCGGGGTAGACGAGCAGTTCGAGGCCGTGATGCGGGCCTGTGCCGACCGGCCCGACACCTGGATATCAGGCCTGATCGTGGAGGCCTATCTGCGCCTGCACCAGGTGGGGCATGCGCACTCGGTAGAGGTATATGTGGGTAGCGAGCTGGTGGGTGGCCTGTATGGCGTAAGCCTGGGTGCTGCCTTTTTTGGCGAAAGCATGTTCAAGCGCGCACCCGAGATGGACAAGGTGGCCCTGCACTACTGCCACCGCCTGCTGCTGCAGGGGGGCTACCGGCTGTGGGATACCCAGTACTATACCGAGCACCTGGGCACCCTGGGTGCGCAGGAGATACCGCAGGATGCCTACCTGCAGCTGCTGGATGCTGCCCTGCGCCAGCAGGCCAGGTTCCCCCGGCGGCTGGCCGTCGGCCTGCGGTGAAAGGCCAATGCGCTTTCTGTTATCTTTGCCCCATGAAGTTTGGCGTTGTTACTTTTCCCGGAACCAATAGCGATCAGGACCTGATCCACGCCCTGGGCCAGCTGCTGGGCCAGCAGGTGGTGCCCCTGTGGCACCGCGATGCCGATGTGCAGGGCTGCGACTGGGTGCTGCTCAGTGGCGGCTTCAGCTACGGAGACTACCTGCGCTCGGGGGCCATAGCCCGTTTCTCGCCCATTATGCAGGCCGTGTACCGCCATGCAGAGCGGGGGGGCTATGTGCTGGGCATTTGCAATGGTTTTCAGATCCTGACCGAGGCGGGCCTGCTACCCGGTGCCCTGCTGCACAACCGCAGCACCACCTTTGTGTGCGACAGCGTGTACCTGAAGCCGGCCACCCTGAACAGCCCGCTTACCCGGGGCCTGCAGGCCAGCCAGGTGTACAAAATCGTGATAGCCCACGGCGAGGGCAACTACTATGCCCCGGCTGATACCCTGCGGCAGCTGCAGGATCAGGATCAAATCCTCTTCCAGTACACAGACGCGCAGGGCCAGCCCACCGATGCTGCCAACCCCAACGGCAGCCTGCTGAACATAGCGGGGGTGATGAATGCTGGCCGCAACGTATTCGGCATGATGCCGCACCCCGAGCGCTGTGCAGACCCCCTGCTGGGCAATGCCGATGGCCTGGCCATCCTGCAGAGCCTAGTGCAGGCGGTACCAGCCTAGCTAGCCGGGGGGCAGCTAGCGTCATTTGCCACCGGGCTGCACCAGGCAGCTGGCCGTAACAGGCTTTTTCTATTTTTGCAGCCTAATACTCCGGTACATGACTGCAATCAAGTTTGGCACAGACGGCTGGCGCGCCATCATAGCCGATACCTACACCCTCGATAACCTGAGCCGCGTAACGCAGGCCACCATCCGCTGTGTGCAGGCGCATTTTGACAAGCCCACTGTTGTAATAGGCTACGACTGCCGCTTTGGGGGGCAGATGTTTGCCGAGGCAGTGGCCATACAGTGTGCAGAGCAGGGTGTAAAGGCCTTTTTGAGCCCGGGCTATGCCAGCACCCCGATGGTAAGCCTGGCCACCCTGCAGCGGCAGTGCAGCATGGGCATTGTCATCACCGCTAGCCACAACCCCCCGGAGTACAACGGTTTTAAGCTCAAAGGCCACTTTGGCGGCCCTGCGTTTCCCTCCATTATTTCCGAGGTAGAATCGCTAATACCCGACGAGGCCTGCCGCCCCACCACCAGCCTGCAGGCGCAGCTGGACGCGGGCTGGGTGGAGTACTATGACATGGAGGCCCTGTACATCAACCACCTGAAACAGAGCTTCGACCTGAAAAAGATCCGACAGAGCGGCCTGAAAATTGGCTATGATGCCATGTACGGTGCGGGCCAGCGGGTTATGCACCGGCTGTTCCCCGAGGCCCACTTCCTGCACACGGGCTGGAACCCGGGCTTTGAGGGCCAGGCACCCGAGCCGATAGAAAAGAATCTGCAACCCTTTCAGCAGCTTATTCGCGCGCAGGGCCTGGACTATGGCCTGGCTACAGATGGCGATGCCGACCGTATAGGCCTGTTTGATGAGGAAGGCAACTTTGTAGATAGCCACCACCTGCTGCTGCTGGCACAGCAGTACCTGTTTCACGACAAAAACCTGCGCGGAAAAATCGTCTATACCTTTAGCTGTACGGGCAAGATTGAGCAGATGGCCCGCCAGAACGGCCTACCTACCGAGCAGACGAAGATCGGCTTCAAATACATAGGCGAGATCATGGCGAATGAGCCTGTGCTGGTGGGGGGCGAGGAAAGCGGCGGCCTGGCCGTGGCAGGCCATATCCCCGAGCGAGACGGCATCTACATCGGCCTACTGATCCTGGAGATGATGGCCGCACGCGGGAAAAAGCTGACCGAACTGGTGCAGGACCTATACGCAGAGGTGGGCGCCTTCAGTGTACAGCGGGTGGACCTGCACGTGGAGGAAGAGAAGAAGCACCGCATCATGCTCTACTGCAAGGGCGGCAAGTACACACGCTTTGGCACCTATGCCGTGGAGCGTACGGAGGACCTGGACGGCTACAAGTTTCACCTGGGTGCCGGGCGCTGGGTGCTGGTGCGCCCAAGTGGCACCGAGCCCCTGCTGCGCGTGTATGCCGAGGGGGCAAATAGGGCAGAGGCAGAGGCCATCTTGGCAGCCACTACCGCCGAGTTAAGCCGCTAGTTAGCAGCCTGTAGCGCCAGGCTAGCCATGCACTGAAACACGAAGAGACTGGAGCAAATGAGCTGCATGGGGCTATAGCTAGTTGCGCGGCCCCACGCGTATGCCGCCTGTATGGGCTTGTATTATACCTCTGGGGTGGGCCTCAGGCCTATTTGGTCGCGGTCTACCAGACCAATGCCTGCGGTGCCCTACCTGCGCAGGAAAATGCTGGTGCCGGCTGTACGCATATCCTCTGCCGTGGGGCGAAGGTCGAAGCTGGCCAGCAGTGCTTTCATGATGCTGTATTTATGCTTCCGGTCTTTCCACACACTGGGCTGGTACAGGTTTTCCATCTTGGGGTGTATTTGCCGCTCGATGGATGCAATGGCTATCTGCTGTAGCTTGTAGGTTAGCTCTCCGTCCAGTACAATCTTGGTATACACAATGCCAATAATGGCATGATCCATGTCCAGCAGAATGTCTATAGTGCGATACTGGCTGCTGTCCATGCTGGACATCACCTTCATGGGGTCTCGCTCATACAGGTTGATGACCGGGAATCCCCAGTCTTTGTACAGTAGTCGATCAATAAAAAGGAACGTATCTGAGCCCCCCTGTTTAGTCCGCCAGGCCAGGTATTGCTGCATACCGTCCTCGCCCCCCTCGGATCCAAACGGACCATTGGGATCATCCAGATCCCAAAAAAATGCCGACTCCATCAGCTCCTTGGCCAGCGGGTGGGCGGTTTCTTTTGTTACACCTGCGTTGTTCATAGTCTGTATGTTGTTCATCGTCTGTATGCGTTGCTACTCGTATTGTTTGCAGTACGACTTGTTTGCAGTACGACCCTTTTTGGGATCGGTGTTTACAGGGGGGTACGCAACATAGGACTATAAAGTTTCTCGTTCTTTAATTATTCATAATAAATATTCTGTTGCTACGCATTTTACGCAAAAGTACCTAGCTCTTTTTTGGTAGATAGCTGGCTAAAAAGGCAGATCGTCTTCCTCCGGCTCACTTACCGGGCTACTGGTATGCGGGCTAGCCGTAGCCGGGCTGGCTGGCTGGCTGGCACTGCTGGTACTGGCTGTGTAGCCACCCCCTTCTGCATCGCCCCGGCTACCGAGCAGCTGTAGCTCGCGCACATTCAGCTCCAGGCTCACCCCCTGCTGGCCATCCTGCCGCACGTAGCCCCGCACGTCTGGCGTACCCTCTACATACACCTGGGTGCCCTTGCGCAGGTACTGTGCTACGCCGATACGGTCGGCCGGACGAAAGTAGCTACAGTTTATCCAGGTAGTGCGCTCCTGCTGCTGGCCATTGCGGTCTGTATATCGCTCGCTATGCGCCACAGAGAAAGAGATCACCCGTCTGTCGGGGCTTATCTCACGCACCTCGGCATCTCGGCCCAGGTTTCCGATTACTTGCAGTTTCAGTATACTCATGTTGCTAATATAGCGGGATGTTTGCCCGCTTCGGCCCCTGCCCCGCCCCAAATTTTGAGGGGATTCCGGGCCCCTTACAAAAGCTGAAAGCGTTTCGTACCTTTGCACGCTGTTTTTTTAATTTCCCCTATTGCACATTTACGGTATGAGCCAAGCCCCCGAAAAAATTATCTATTCCATGAGCCGGGTATCCAAAGTGGTACCCCCCAGCAAGACGATCATCAAGGACATCAGCCTCTCTTACTTCTATGGTGCCAAGATAGGCGTACTCGGCCTGAACGGGGCTGGTAAGAGTACCCTGCTGCGCATCATGGCCGGGGTGGACAAGGACTTCAATGGCGAAGCCGTACTCACCCCAGGCTATACCGTGGGCTACCTGGAGCAGGAGCCCCAGCTGGACCCCGACAAGACGGTGCGCCAGGTGGTGGAAGAGGGTGCCAAGCAGACCGTAGACCTGCTGAAGCAGTATGAGGCCATCAGCATGAAGTTTGCCGAGCCGCTGGAGGACGATGAGATGAACCAGCTGATAGAGGAGCAGGCCAAGCTGCAAGACCAGATAGACAGCCTGGACGCCTGGAACCTGGATAGCAAGCTGGACCGCGCCATGGAGGCCCTGCGCTGCCCACCCGCAGATACCAAGGTGGGGATACTGAGTGGGGGCGAAAAGCGCCGTGTGGCACTTACCCGCCTGCTGATCCAGCAGCCAGACATCCTGCTGCTGGATGAACCCACCAACCACCTGGATGCCGAGAGCATAGCCTGGCTGGAGCGACACCTGCAGGAGTACAAGGGCACGGTGATAGCCGTAACCCACGACCGCTATTTTCTGGACAACGTAGCTGGCTGGATACTGGAGCTGGACCGAGGCCAGGGCATCCCCTTCAAGGGCAACTACTCCAGCTGGCTGGAGCAGAAGAAAAACCGACTGGAGAAGGAAGAAAAGCAGGAGGGCAAGCGCCAAAAAACCCTGCAGCGCGAGTTGGAATGGATACGCATGTCGCCCAAGGCCCGGCATGCCAAGAGCAAGGCACGTATATCGGCCTATGAGAAGCTGGCCAGCGAGGAGCAGTTTGAGCGCGAAAAAGGTCTGGAGCTCTTCATCCCCAGTGGCCCCCGCCTGGGCGATGTGGTTATCCAGGCCGAGGGACTGCGGAAGGCCTATGGAGACAAGCTGCTGTTCGAAAACCTGGACTTCAACATCCCAAAAGGAGCCATAGTGGGCATTGTGGGCCCGAATGGTGCTGGCAAAACCTCACTCTTCCGCATCATTACCGGCCAGGAAAAGCCCGATGCCGGAACCATCCGCATAGGCGAAACCGTGCAGCTGGGCTACCTGGACCAGGAGCACAAGAACCTGAATCCCGACGACGACGTATTTGCCGCCATTACCGGCGGGCACGAGGTGATCGAGCTGGGCGGCCGCGAGGTGAATGCCCGGGCCTATGTTAGCCGCTTCAACTTTAGCGGTAGCGACCAGACCAAAAAGGTGGACAAGCTAAGTGGGGGCGAACGGAATCGCGTCCACCTGGCCCGTGTGCTGAAGAGTGGCTCGAATGTGCTGCTGCTGGACGAACCGACCAACGACCTGGACGTAAACACCATGCGCTCCCTGGAGGAAGGGTTGGAAAACTTTGGCGGCTGTGCCATCATCGTTAGCCACGACCGCTGGTTTCTAGACCGCCTCTGCACCCACATCCTCGCCTTTGAGGGCGACAGCCGCGTACGCTTCTTCGACGGAAACTACAGCGAGTACGAAGCCTGGTACCACGAAAACGTGGGCAATGGCGAGCCTACCCGCATCAAGTACCGCAGCATGGCCTAGCTGCCAGGGGCCGCCTAATGGCCAGGCAGGCAATGAAAAATAAAAAGCGCGGTACCCATGCAGGGGGCCGCGCTTTTTTGATGTAGGGTAGGGCATAGGTATGTCCGGCTAGCGCATGCGCGGCTAGCCCTTCAGGGCCTGTAGCACCCGCATGCGCAGGGCAGCTTTCGCTTTTTCGGGCTGTTCGGCAGGCTCGACGGGGGTAGGCTCTGCCTCTGGCAGGCTACGGCGGTCTGTGTCTTGCCGCATCCAGGCCCACAGGGCTTCGCTTTTGGGCAGGCTCAGTGCCCGCTCCTGGCCGGGATACTGGATCAGTATCTTCTGTGCCTGCTGCTGCACCCACAGGTAGCCCGTGCCCAGGGTGTAGCCCTCCACACAGCAGTAGGGCTTGTGCAGCGCAGGTGCAGCCGGCTGCGGGGGGCTAGGGTAGGCCGCCCGGCTACCCTGGCTGCGCAGCTGCCGGTACAGCTGCTGGTAGCTCTCTGCATCGCCTAGGGCCTGCGCCTCTTGCAGCAGTACCTGCAGGGCATCTACCTGCTGGTGCTGCGCCCGCACCTGCTGGCAGGCCGCTTCATAGGCGCTCAGTGCAGCCTGATACCCGGCCTCTGCAGCCTGCAGGGCTGCCAGGTGCAGGCAGCGGTGGGCATCCTGCAGCCAGGCCAGCGCACTGCCCGATGCCTTTAGGGGCACGCCCGCTGCAACGTGCAGCGTATGCCCCTCGGCATACAGCACTTCAGTGGCTTTTATCCAGTGGTTTTTCTTGATTTCCAGGAGCTCGGTCATGTTTGTTTGGGGTTTTGTAAAGGCGTAAAGAAACAGCGCCCGATTCATAGCTGCAAAAGCAGCAGACCATTCGGTACTTTTCTGTCATTCAATTGCCCGTTTTCTCGCATTATTAACAAATAGTTAATCAGGGCTTTTGAAAAGCGTAAAGAGCCGGGCTTTCAGGAGTACCCAATAAGATCATAAATAATTAATAATCAATTGTTTATGATTTATTATTGATATTAAACTATAATTACAAAAAAACGAGTTAAATTTGCGGCACCAAATCATCTGATTTTACACATTTATCAATATTTCGTCATGATTGAGTATAAAAACACAGCAGCCGACTACGCCAAGATGTCCATCGTCCACTTTTTCGTGGGGCTTATCAAGGCGGATGCTGGCCTTAGCAAGGCAGAGATAGAAAAGATAAAAATTATCATCTACAAAATGGACCGCGGCCTGCCCGTAAAGTACCCGGACATTAAGCCTGCCCTGGAGCAGATGGCCAGCGACGAAGACTACAAGCTGTGGAAGCCCGAGCTACACCTGGAGAAGGCCTTCTACTTCCTGGATCGTTTTCATGCCATGCCCGCCTACCGGAAGGAACACCTGGCCGCCCTGTGGAGCATCATGGAAGTGGTGATGGAAGTGGGAGAAATAACCCAGGGTGAGAAGGTGTACATGGACCGCGTAATGCAGACCTTCAGGGAGAGCTATGGGGTAGAGATCGTGGCTTCTGTGGCCTAGGTGTGCTGAAGCCCGGAAATACCGCGCAGCTAGTACGCGATGCTGCGGGGTACAGTCCGCTCAAAACAGCTAAAAATTAGATCAATCAAACTAAAGGAGGGGATGCCCTCCTTTTTTGGTTCCGACTAACGAAACTTTTTGTCCGGCAAAAGCCGTATTTTTGCGGGGCGGTACCCACGGAAAAAAAATCAGGAACCAGGCTTCAACTCATGCGACAACTCATATCTATCATCTTGCTGTTCTTCGTTTTTACCCACTGGGCTGCTGCCCAGGGCATAGAGGGGAGAAAGAAACTGGAGCGCAAGTCTTCCACCACCTATCCTTCGCCCACATACAGCCCGCCAAAGACGACACCCACCACACAGCCCGATGCTACGGGCCAGCCCGGAAAAACAGGCGATGGAACAGAGAAAGCCAACCCAGGCCAGCCTAGAAATAATACGAACCCGCAGGCACCCGGCTACAAGCCCGACCCCAGGCTGCTAATGGGTATGGTGCTGGACAGTGAGACCGGAAAACCTGTAGCCGATGCACTGATAAAGGTGCGCAAGACCGATTATGCCGTGTTTACCAACACCTATGGCGTGTACAACATCCAGCTTGCCGATAGAGACCTGCCCGTGGAGGTGGAGGTGCGAGTGCAAGGCTACAAAAAGCTGAGGACTCGGATAACAGAGCCTGGCAAGGAGTACAAGCTGCAGCTCGAGCGCAAATAGCGCATACCCGGGCATAGTTTTCCACATAGCTGCCGCCGGATACGGGTTCTCCGATCGTTGTCCGCCCGGATAGGCTGCCCTTTCAGCCAAGAGTTTGGTTAAGAGTTTCTTACGTGAGGGCATAAATTCCCGCTCCCCCTGCAGGTTGGGGATTTCTTATCGCCCCAAAGCCTGAAAGCATAGCCGTCAACTGTTAACTTTACGGTTTGATACCTAGCCCGGCAAATACCGGGGTAGAAAAGCAGGAGATAGTTATGGCCAACGAAAGAATAACCATCCGGGGAATAGAAGAAGAGATGCGTGCCGCGTACATCGACTACTCGATGTCGGTCATCGTATCCCGCGCCCTGCCCGACGTGCGAGACGGGCTAAAGCCCGTACACCGCCGCGTGCTATACGGCATGAGCGAGCTGGGACTGGCAAGCAACCGGCCCTACAAAAAGAGCGCCCGTATAGTGGGCGAGGTACTGGGTAAGTACCACCCACACGGAGACACCGCTGTGTATGACACCATGGTGCGGATGGCCCAGGAGTGGAGCCTGCGCTACCCGCTGGTAGACGGGCAGGGAAACTTTGGCTCCATAGACGGAGACAACCCCGCGGCCATGCGCTATACCGAAGCACGCCTGCAGGCCATAGCCGAGGAGATGCTGGCCGATATAGACAAAAATACGGTAGACTTTGCCCCAAACTTTGACGACTCGCTGAAGGAGCCAACCGTAATGCCCAGCAAGATCCCCAATCTGCTGCTAAACGGTGCATCGGGCATAGCCGTGGGTATGGCCACCAATATGGCCCCCCACAACCTGAGGGAGGTGGTGGCGGGTATCGTTGCCTACATAGACAATCGCGACATTACCGTCAGCGAGCTCATGGCGCACATCAAGGCACCCGACTTCCCCACCGGCGGCATCATCTATGGCTACAGCGGCGTGCGAGATGCCTTTGAGACCGGAAGAGGCCGCGTGGTGATGCGGGCACTGGCCCACATCGAAACCCTGAAAAATGGCCGCGAACGCATCATCGTCTCCGAACTGCCCTACCAGGTAAACAAGGCCAACCTGCATGAAAAGATAGCCATGCTGATGGCCGAAAAGAAGATAGAGGGCATAGCCGAGGTGCGAGACGAAAGCGACCGGGACGGTATGCGCCTGGTGATTGAGATCAAGCGCGACGCCATCCCCAAGGTGGTGCTGAACAACCTGTATAAGCAGACGGCACTGCAAACCAGCTTCAGCGTAAACAACGTGGCCCTGGTAAAGGGTAGGCCCCGCATACTGAATCTGAAGGACATGATCCACTACTACGTGGAGCATCGGCACGAGGTGGTGGTACGCCGCACCGAGTACGACCTGGAGCAGGCCCGCCAGCGCGCGCACATCCTGGAGGGCCTCATCATTGCCTTGGACAACCTGGATGCCGTGATTAAGCTGATCCGCTCCAGCGCCAACGCCGATGTGGCACGCGAGGGCCTGATGAAAAACTTCGAACTGAGCGAGATACAGGCCAAGGCAATCCTGGACATGCGCCTACAGCGCCTCACCAGCCTGGAGATAGCCAAGGTGAAGAATGAATATGAGGAGCTGATGAAGAAGATAGACTGGCTGCAGCAGGTGCTGGCCAAGGAGGAGCTCCGCATGAACATCATCAAGGACGAGCTGAACGAAATAGCTACCAAGTATGGCGACAAGCGCCGTACCCAGATTGTGCACAACGCGGAGGAGTTCTCGATCGAGGACATGATTGCCAACGAGGATGTGGTCATCACCATCAGCCACCAGGGCTACATCAAGCGCACACCCCTGAAGGGCTACCGCCGCCAAAACCGCGGCGGCGTGGGCAGCAAGGGCAGCGGCACCAAGGAGGAGGATTTTGTAGAACACCTGTACATAGCCAGCACGCACAATTACCTGCTCTTCTTTACCGAAAAAGGCAAGTGCTACTGGATAAAGGTGTACGAGATACCCGAGGGCAGCCGCAGCAGCAAGGGCCGGGCTATACAAAACCTGATACAGATAGAGCGAGATGACAAGGTGCTGGCCTACCTGAATGTGCAGGACCTGAATAACCAGGAGTTTCTTCAGAACAACTCCATTATTATGGTAACGGCCCAGGGCACGGTAAAGAAAACCCTGATGGAGGCCTACAGCCGCCCGCGCAGCAACGGTATCATCGCCATCAACATAAACGAGGGAGACCGCCTGCTGACAGCCCAGCTACTGGACAACAACAGCGAGGTGGTGCTGGCCACGCGCATGGGCTACGCCATCCGCTTCCCGGCAGACCTGGTGCGCGATATGGGCCGGAACGCCGCCGGTGTACGTGGCGTGCGCCTGCAGGGGCCCAAGGATGAGGTGGTTGGCATGGTTGTTGTACGTAACCCACAAACCCAGCTGCTGGTACTCTCGGAAAACGGATTCGGAAAGCGCAGCCAGCTGGAGGATTACCGCATAACCAACCGAGGCGGAAAGGGCGTGAAAACCATGAATATTACCGACAAAACCGGTGCCCTGATTGGCATAGCTGAGGTAAATGACACGGACGATCTGATGATCATCACCGTGGCGGGCATTGCCATCCGCATGCCCGTGGAGAGCATACGCCAGGCCGGCAGGGCCACCCAGGGCGTGCGCCTGATCCGCCTGCGAGATGCCGACTCCATTGCTGCCATGACCAAGCTGGCAGAGCGCGATGATGACGAAGCCCTGGAGGAGGATGATATGGGGGATGACGAGGCATAAACTTCATCCCTTATTCACACAGAAACACCCAAAATCCGCATCCGAATTCGATAGTTTTGCAAAAACCACTTAGTATGAAAAAGCACCTCCTACTTTTCACGCTCGGTTTGCTGATGGCCACCGCAGCCATGGGGCAGGCCAAAAAATGCCTCACTACCGGCGTTATAGAGCATAACGACGGAAACTATGCCCAAGCCCTGGCCCAGCTGAAGTGCGCTGCAGATGGCGCGGCGGAACTAAAGGAGGCCGATCAGTCCAAGGCCCACTACTACTACGCTCTCACCTGGTCTAAAATTTATAGCCAGAATGTGCAGGTAGACCCCAAGGATGCAGCCGGAAACACCAAGCCAGCCGAGCAGATACAAAAAGAAGTGCAAGGCAAGATAGACGGCCTGATGGCAAAGTATCCGAACATAACAGACGAGATGTATGCCAGCTACAAGTTTGTATATGAAAATGATGCGAGCAAGACCTACAAGGAAAACCCCTTTTTCAAAGGCCAGATTATGCCCTTTCTGCTCCAGCTTACTGGCTACCAAGTGGCACTAATAACAAACAAGAAGGACCTGAAAGTAGAAGACCTGCATGCCGCAGTGGAGTGGAGCCGGAAGTTTGACTTTGTGAGTAGCTCTAGCGGGAGCGGCCTGGCGCGGGTAAGCCCCAAGATACAGACGGCCAATCTGCTGCTGGCTACCCGCCTGCCTGCGGATTCGCTGGCTGCGGAAAAAGAACTGGCCTTTTTCGAAGAAAACTACCCCAAAGTGCTAACGCCCGAGCTGATGGGAAATGAGATCGTGCGCAAGGCCGTTGGCGAAAGCATAGCCCAGGGTGTAGCCATAGTGGTGCGCTACTACACCTCCACCGGGCGGGTAGAGCAGGCAAAGGCCGCCGCCTCCAAGGGCCTGGAAACACTGCCCGGAAATCAGACCATCCTGGACGCGGAGTCGGACATCTACCTGCACCCCTCGCAGGTGGACAAGGCGCTCCAGCGATTCAAAGACGAGCTAGCCGCAGACCCTACCAGCGTGCAGCGTAATCTGAAAATGGCACAGGTGAGCCGCCGCGTGGCAGACAGGTATGCCGAAGAAAAACTGACGGGGCGCATCGACTCGCTCAAGAAGAATCAGGATAATCTGAGTAAAGAGCAGATGAAGACCCTGGTAGGAGAGATAAAAGTGGAAATGCAAGCCTTTATACAAAAGTCGGACGAGGCACATGGCTATTACGGTACTGCCCTGCAGCAAACCCCCACCAATGCCGAAAAGCACCTGGCTCTCTTCAACCAGGCCGCAATATCCAACAACGTAGCCAAGTACTACTCAGACTTCTACAACGCCCTGCCCTGGCAGTTCGAGAAAGAAGCTGCCGCTGCCCTGGATACCCGCACTACTTACCTGGAAAAGGCTTTCCAGGAGGTAGAGGCTGCCCATGCCGTGCTAGCGGACGACCTACAGACCCTGAATGTATGCTACCAGATTGCCCTGGCCCTGGGCAACGAGGAAAAGGCAGCCTACTACAAGGGCCTGCAGGATGCCCAGGAGTAGGCATCGCGCATTCTATCTTCTTATAGCATAACTTGTTCAGGCCCGCCCCCAAATGGCGGGCCTGCGCTATTTCCTGCCCAGCCCCAGGCTTCTGTCGGCAAGCGGCGCGTTGTTCTCGCATTGCCCTGGGGCCGGCCCGTTGGCCCTGCTTAGAGAGGCTGCGGCCACTGGCCTATTGCTTTTTGGGAGTCATCCGGCTTGCTCGCTCTAGCAGCCCCTAGCCGCCTATGAGCGAGCACCTCCTCCGGCTGAGTAGGATAAAACATCCCGTTGGTCTCTGGCCAGTACAAGAGCATCGAAAGATGATTGGATATTTATAGAATATAACCTATAATTGTATTTACTTCTATTCACTACCCCCCCCCACAGCCATGAAAGGAATTGTATTCTCGGAACTACTGGAGATGACTGAAGAGGTTTTCGGTCAACAAATGCTACAAAAGGTAATCGAAAAGGCGGAGTTGAGCAACAATGGCGTTTACGTGTCGGCTGGCAACTACCCTTTTAGTGAGCTGGCCAGAATTGTTTCCACCCTGTCTGCGGAGACAAATAAGCCCGCCGAGTTTCTGCTGGAAGAGTACGGCAAGTATCTGTTTCAAAAAATGTCCATAAAATACGCCGCACTGTTTGATAAAATACCCGATCCCATCTCCTTCCTGTCCAAGATAGATAATTATATTCACGTAGAGGTACACAAACTGTATCCAGGTGCCGAGACGCCAAGATTTATAATTATAGAGCAAGACGAAAAGCATATTATAATGGACTACATCAGCAGCAGGGGGCTGGATTATCTTGCTATTGGTATGATAAAGGGTTGTTCTACCCACTACAAGGTTCCCCTGGATATACGGACGGAGAAGAATAATGACGAGCATAATTCTACCCGGTTCTTTGTATATGTCTCGGAGAAAGTAGGGAGTGGAAGGGCTGCCGATCCTGGCCACAGAAATAAAGGTGTTTGGGCTTGGCTCAAGCGCCTGTTTAGCTAGGATTCAGGAATGGACTTTCACCAAAACTAATTTAATTAAGCACATGGCGCGGAAAGAGGAAATTGACTGGAAGTCGAAATATGATCGGGAGCATGCTATCCGAGTGGCTGCAGAGGAGCTGATAGAACAAAAGAGCCTGGAACTATTTGAGGCCCAACTCTCGATAGAGAAGTATGCTGAAAAACTGGAGTATGAGCAGAAGGAAATGCAGGATAGCATCCGGTATGGGGCTAGAATACTCAATAGGCTGTTGCCCAATGAGTACATCATTCAGTCTTCTTTTCCCAGTAGCCGAGTTTTTTTTGCGCCCAGGGATATTGTAGGCGGCGATTTTTACTGGACACACAGGATGCCCGATGGTAGTGTGGTACTCGCCCTATCCGACTGTACAGGCCACGGCGTACCCGGTGCATTTATGAGCATCATGGGTATTAATCAGCTAAACGCCATTGTGCCCGAATCGATAGACTCATCCCCCGCAGGTATTATACAGCGGCTGGATAGGGAGATAACGCATATCCTGTGTGAAAAGAATCAAAGCATAGGTGCCTTGCAGGATGGAATGGATATTGCGATCATTCGATGGTTCCCCCAGAAGAGAAAGCTTTTTGCCTCATCTGCTCACGAGAGTGTTATTCTACAGAAAGCAGATGTGGTTGAATTATTACCTACAACTCGGCACTCAATAGGCGGGAATCTTATCTCAGATAAAGACTACATCGACTATGAGTATGAGCTGGATGGCGGATCTCGGATATTTATGTTTAGCAATGGATTTTACGATCAAATAGGTGGGCCCAGGCGAAGTAAATTTGGAAAGAGGAGGGTCTTGGAGTTGATAGAGGCGCATGTACGAGAATCTTTTTCTAGCCAGTTTGGTGCGGTGGTAGATGCGTTTCATGAATGGCGGGGCGACCAGGATCAGGTGGATGATGTTACCTTTATTGGTATCGAGTTGACCACCTGATCTGGCGGGGCGACCTTTGTACACAGACAATGGCCTCCGCATATTTATAACCAATCTGATAATTGTTAGGTGCTCAGCTTTTTGGGAAGCTTACAGTGCCGCTACGCAGCATGCGTGGCCGCTGGGGGGTACTGGATTCAATAGCCTCGCCTCTGGCTAGTAGGCTTCTTCGGCCTCGTTCGGAAAGTCGCCCGACTTTATATCCGCTATATACTGCTGGAAGGCACGGGTCATCACACCGTGCAGGTCTGCATATCGGCGCAAGAAGCGTGGACTGAAGGCCTGGTTTACCCCCAGCATGTCGTGTGTTACCAGCACCTGCCCATCTGTGTGCGGGCCAGCCCCTATGCCAATGGTGGGGATACGCAGGGTCTGGGTAACGGTTTGGGCTAGCTTGGCGGGTATCTTTTCCAGCACCAGGCCGAACACGCCCGCTTCCTCCAGCAGTTTTGCATCCGCTATCAGTTGGTTGGCCTCTTCGGTTTCGGTGGCCCGTACGGCATAGGTTCCGTATTTATATATACTCTGGGGCATTAGCCCCAGGTGGCCCATTACCGGTATCCCCGCGCTGATGATGCGCCGCACACTCTCGATAACAAAGGCACCGCCCTCTACCTTCACCGCATGGGCCCCGCTCTCTTTCATAATGCGAATGGCACTCTGGAGGGCATTCCGGCTATCCCCCTGGTAGGTGCCAAAGGGTAGGTCTACCACCACCAGGGCGCGGTCTACCCCCCGCACCACACTGCTGGCCAAAAAGATCATCTGGTCTAGCGTAATAGGCAGTGTGGTTTCGTGTCCGGCTATCACATTGCTCGCGCTATCGCCTACCAGCAGTACGTCTATGCCAGCACCGTCCAGTATCTGGGTCATGCTGTAGTCGTAGGCCGTAAGCATGCTGATCTTCTCGCCCCGCATTTTCATCTCATGCAGGCGGTGTGTGGTTACCTTTCGGTCGGCCCGGTCTCCCTTCTTCTGGCTGTAGCTAGACATTTCGTTCTTTTTTTGCCCCCCAATATACCCAATATACGCTGTGCCCGCGGTGGTAGCGTACACAGCATCGGGTGGTGGGTGCGCTGGAGGCCTGTTTGCCTGGGGGTATGCCCCTTAGGCCGGCCTACCTGCGGGGCTTCTGGGCGTTTGCCTTCATGAATCGAGTCAGGTTTTCCCGGTTGCTCTCGTATCTAAAGTCGCTCAGTAGTGCGGCATAGTTCTCGGGGTCGTAGATAGCGGGGAATATGAGCCGCACCGTCTCTAGTCTGCTTCGCTCGAAGCGCAGCTGTGCTAGCAGCTGCCGGAGCTGTGCTATGGTAAAACAGTGTACCTGTGCCTGCGTTTGCAGGTATTGGGTTTTTTCACTTTCAAAATTTTGTACCTGCAGCTCGGCCTTTATGGCCTGGAAGGCAGCGCTGTCTATTGGGTGCAGGCAGTGGCCGGCGGCATCCAGTTCGTCCGTATACGTTTTGCCTCGGCGCATATCTTCCCCGTAGCCGAAGCCCTCCAGCGGCACCTTCATGTAGCGTGGATTAACGGTCTGGTATTCTTTCAGGTGCGCAACGTAGGTTTCTTGTTCAAAGGCCGCATCGACCAGCCTGAAGAGGCCCGGATCGGATACCTGTAGCCAGGCCAGTTGTGCCAGCTGTAGGCGGCTGCTGTCCTGTGCCAGGGCTTTCATTAGCAGCCAGGTCTGCTCGCTGCTCAGGCAGTCGGTTTTTTCTGTTGCGGCCCGCGCTGTGGCCAGGCGCTCTGCTTCCTGGTCTTGCTCCCCCATTTGTGCCAGGGTGGTATTTAGCAGCGCCGGATGCATGGGTTTGCTACATTCCCCGGGTATGCCCTCGTGCATGCCATCGGCGTTCAGGCTATCTTCCGGAAAGGCAAAGTACAGCATTCCGTTGCTCATTCGCCGTGCCAGGCAGCTGTGGGCTATCGGGGGCATATCCGTGGGCATGCTTTTTTCCGGATACGTATCCATCCAGCTTAGTCGGGGCTTTTTCCCCCTCGGGAGCTGTACCGAAAAGTGCAGGGCTTCTCCGGGCTTGATGGCAATTTCTTCCGAGAGCGCATCTCCGCCCCGGGGGCCAAACACACTAAGGTGGAGCCGGTAGCTACCGCCAGGCAGCGCGGCAACACGCAGGCTGCCGTAGGCCGGGCTATGGATCAGCTGCTGATTCAGGCTCGCTACAAACTGCACATCCTCGGTTGCCGTTAGGATGAGGGTACCAGTAGGCTGCGCACTCAGTGTGCCCCCAGCCAGCCCCATGGTACAGCCCCAGGCTGCGGCGAGAATATGCCGAAAGGATGCCCGTATGCCCATGGCTGCAAGGTACAAAGCTGCCCGCATAAAAGCGTTGCCCATGCTAGCGCAGCACCCTGTTTTTCCAGCTAAAAGCCCTGGGCCTTAGCTGCTGGGCACCCGCCCACAGCACATACAGCGGCTGTAGCAGCTGCAGCAGCGGGAACGCCCGTAGCGCCCCCGGCGCGGAGCCAAAGGAACGCCCGGCTACACACAGGCTCAGTTCCAGCCCGGCCTTGGCCCCCCACAGCAGTAGGGCCAGGCTGGGATGCCACCACAGCAGTGCTGGCAGGAAGAGCCAAAAGCCCAGCAGACCCAGCGCACCCCCTGTGAGTAGGGGGTTCCGGTAGGCCCGGCTCTTGCTCAGCCAGCGTCGGCGCTGCTGTGCCAGCCCGGCCAGCCCGGCAGGGGGCTGGGTGCGCACGGCGGCACCGGGCAGGGGGCAGTAGGCCACCTGGTGCCCGGCCTGCACCAGCTGCTGTAGCAGCAGCATATCATCTCCGCTGCTCAGGTGTGCATGGGCGGTATATCCGCCCACGGATTCCCAGGCTGTTTTGCGAAAAGCCAGGTTGCCCCCATTGCTCATGCCTGGGCAGCCTAACCCGAATGCCCCGCCCGACAGCACCATCAGTCCGGCCTGCTCCGCAGCCAGTAGGCGCGCCAGTGGGCCGCTTCCGGCCAGCTGCACAGGCCCCGCCACCAGGCTGCATCCGGGCTGCAGGTAGGCTGCCAGGCTGCATAGCCAGGTGGACCCGGCTACGCAGTCTGCATCCAGGGTTACGATCCAGGCATGCCGGGCCGCCTGTATGCCCCGGCTCAGGGCCTGCTTTTTGCCCCCCTTGCTCCGCAGCACCTGAATGCGTGAATCGGCCTGGGCAAATGCCCGGGCAATGGGGTAGGTATCATCTTCGCTCTCATCGTCTATCACCCACACCTCCCAGGGGCCTGGCTGCTGCTGCACAGCCGCCAGGCAGGCACCCAGGTTTTGGCCTTCGTTCCGTGCCGGAACCAGGATGCTGATGGGGGGGATGGCATTAGGTGGGGCTGCGGGGTAGCGCCGTAGCCGTAGCCAGCCCAGCAGGTGGGCTGCCAGATAGGCCGCGTAGGCCAGCCCTGCCAGCAGGCCCAGGCTGGCGGCAAGCACTAGGATGCCCGTGCCCAGATCCATCGGAGGCTAGGCCCACAGCCCAGTAGGGCTGGCAGCACCAGGTTTAGCGTAAAGAGTAACAGCGTGGCGGCCAGTATGGGGGCAGCGGGCGCACCCAGCACACCAAATACAGAGAGGGCGGCAGCCTCGCGTATACCCAGCTCGGCCAGTGCTATACTGGGCACCACACTCTTGGCCGCATAGGTAAGGCTAATGCCGGCTAGCAGTAGGCCGGTGGGCAGCGATACCCCAAAGGCCCAGAGCAGTAGCAGATACTGCAGGCTAAAGATGGCATAACGCAAGCCCGCCCAGGCCAGTACGCCGAGCAAGGCCCAGTGCGAAATGCGCACCGGATACCAAGCCTGCCAGCGGCCGGGCAGGCGGATGGGCAGCCTACCCACAAAGGGCCACAAAATGCCCAGGCCCAGCAGTATGCAGCCCAAGGCTAGCCCGCCGGATAGCGTGGGAGACGAAAAGGGGCTGGCCCACAGTAGGGCGGGTGCGGCGGCAAAGAGGGTAGCACTTAGCTGGCTTAGCCGCTCCAGCGCCAGGGCATGCAGACCCCGCGCGCGCGCCGAGGCGGGCAGCCAGGCCAGCCGGGCGGGTATCTCGCCCAGGCGGTTGGGGGTAAGAAAAGCAGCGGTAGCGCTGCCCAGCACCGCGCGAACCGCCGACCCGAAGCCGGTAAAGATGCCCATGGTGCGGTAGGCCTGTTGCAGCTTCCGCGCTTCGGCTCCCAGGTTCAGGGGTAGCAGTAGCAGGGCACACAGTGCCCACAGTGGCTCGGCCCTGGGCCAGCGCAGGGCCGGATCCCAAGCGTACAGCTGGTAGCCTATGCCCAGCAGCAGCAGCAGCGATATAAGCATCCGGGCCCATTTTTTGGCCAAAACCGCGCGAAACCAGTGCATGTATGCGCCAAGATAAGTATATTTTCAGGCGATTATTCCACGCTGCCAGTCTTGAAGTCGCTTTTTCGCATACTAGGCCGTAGCCTGCTGGTGTTGCTCCTGTTGCTCGCAGTGGGTGTAGTGCTGGTGCTGTTCACTCCGGTGTGGGTGCATCGCTTTGGCCCACAGGAGCCTGCCCTGCAGCTGCAGGCCGATACGCTCCGGCCGGTGCCGGTGCCCCCTGGGCCACTGAAGGTGATGAGCTGGAACATCAAGTTTGGCGGTGGACGTATCGATTTCTTTTTCGACTGCTACGGCGATAGGGTGCACATGTCGGCCCGCGAGGTAACCACCCACTTGGCCGCCATCTGCCGGGTGATCAGGCAAGAGGACCCCGACATCCTGCTGCTGCAGGAGGTTGATATTGATAGTCGGCGGGCAGCTTATGTAGACCAGCTGGCCTGGATCTTGAATCATACGGCACTCAATTATGGTGCCTATGCCAGCCAGTGGCAGGTGCGCTACGTGCCCAGTCATGGCCTGGGGCGGGTAAACTCGGGTGTGGCCATCCTGAGCAAATACCCGCTGGCCGATGCGGTGCGCCACCAGCTGCCGCTTATAGAGGAACAGGATCCGCTTACCCGATTTTTTTACCTGCGGCGCTGTGTGCTACAGGCCACGGTATCTCTACCGGGCGGGGCGGCACCCATCCGGGTGCTGAATACCCACCTGGAGGCCTATAGCCACGACGGCACCAAACGCAGGCAGCTGCAGCAGCTGGCAGGGCTGGCCCATGGGGCGTCCACCCATGGCGCGGTGATTGTGGGGGGCGACTTTAACCTGATCCCCCCAGGAGCCCGCCAGACGCACGGCTTTGACGATGCGGCCTGCCAGGACGAATTTCGGGCAGACGACTACCGCCCCGATGCCCGGCTGCTGATGCCCTGGTATGCCACCTACGCTGAGGCTATCCCGCTACAAGCCTATCTGGCCAACGAGCCTGCCTACTATGGCCATACCGTAAATGGCCGGAGCTCCTGGAACCGCAGGCTGGACTACCTGTTTACCAATGGCCAGTGGGCCGAGGGCCGGGTGCTCCAGCAGTACTTCACCCTCAGCGACCACGCCCCGCTGGTGGCCAGCTGGCAGTCCACTGGCGCAGATATAGCCGCCAGCCCAGTTGGCAGGCATCACCAGGCGAAAAAATGACTTTGCAGGAATGAACAACAGTAAGTAGATTGGGGTATGAAAGCGAGGTTGATTTTTTGGATATGGCTGGCTGTGGCTGCGCAGCTTCTTGTGCCCCAAGGGGGCCGGGCCCAATGGGTACTGGATGGGCTGGCGGGCAAGGAGGTGCTCAAGCTGGAGCTACACGCTGATACACTGTATGCTGCTACCGACGATGGCTTGTATCGCCGTGCGCCCGGCCAGGGCTGGCAGCTGATGGGGCATATGGGCAGCCGGGTAAACGATTTGGGGCTTGACTATCAAAGTACAAGAAATCACCTTGTAAGTCAATGGATAACAGCAATTTAAGCAGATATAGGCAGAAAAAGATTCTGCAGGCATTCGCCCTGGGGCTAACAGCCACACAGGCCTCGAGACTTTTGCAGATTAATCGGAACACAATAAATCGTTACTATCGCTTTTTTCGTGAACAGATCTTAGTCCATCAAACCAAAGAATTTGAGCAACAAGTAGGAGAAATGGAGCTGGATGAAAGCTATTTTGGAGGCGTTAGGAAG
>JAJTIE010000062.1 GCA_021300195.1 Bacteroidota bacterium
CAGCCTGGGCCGCCAGTTGTTCGATCGGGGCGTTGCCAGCCGCAGCATCGACATCAGCAGCCTGCCCGCAGGCGTATACCTGGTCTACCTCTCTGCCGGAGACCGCTTCCAGGTAGAGAAATTGATCAAGCAATAAAGGCTTACTGTTCTTTTTTGTGAGCATTTCCTATGAAGCGCGGCCATATGGCTGCGCTTCCTTATTTTAGCCTATGTTTGACGTTGCACAAAAAATTATCTCGGCGGAGCAGGCGGCCCGCTGGGCAGCCGCCTGGCGGCTCTTGTCTCGGCCGGTGGTGTTCACCAATGGCTGCTTCGACCTACTGCATGCAGGCCACGTGCAGTACCTGCAGCAGGCCGCCAATCTGGGTCAGTATCTCATCGTTGGCCTGAATGATGATGCCTCGGTACAGCGCCTGAAGGGGCCCAAGCGCCCGATAAACACGCTGAAGGACCGGGCGCTGGTACTGGCGGGGCTGGGCTTTGTGGCTGCGGTGGTACCCTTTGGCGAGGATACCCCCTTGAGCCTTATTAAGCTGATACGCCCTGATATTCTGGCAAAAGGGGCTGATTATGAGATAGAAAACATAGTGGGTGCGAAAGAGGTAATGGGTTGGGGAGGCCGGGTGGAGCGCATGCCCCTGCTGCCAGGACGAAGCACCACAGCCCTGATCGAACGTCTGTCATGATACACCCCACAGCCATGGTGGATGCCGGTGCCCAGATAGGCGAGGGTACGCGTATATGGCACTTCTGCCACATTATGCCGGGCGCCTGCATAGGCCCAGACTGTAGCCTGGGGCAGAACGTATTTGTAGCCGACCGGGTGCGCCTGGGCAGGGGGGTAAAGGTGCAGAACAACGTGTCGCTCTACGAGGGGGTAGAGATTGAGGATGAGGTGTTCCTGGGGCCCAGTGTGGTGTTCACTAACATTAAGAATCCGCGTGCTGCTGTGGTGCGGCGCACCGAGTACCTGAAGACCCTGGTTGGGCGGGGTGCCACCATCGGGGCAAACGCCACCCTGGTTTGCGGGCTTACCATAGGCCAATACGCATTTATAGGGGCCGGTGCGGTGGTTACCCGTTCCGTGCCAGACTATGCCCTCATTGTGGGCAACCCTGGCCGACAGATCGGCTGGATGAGTGCCCATGGGCACCGCCTGCACTTTGACGAAGCCGGCCTGGCCACCTGCCCGGGCGATGGACAGCACTACAGGCTGCTGCGGTGCAAGGTGCAGCGGGTAGATTCCTGATTTTTTTTGCGCATATTGAACCAGCTTAGTACTTGTGGGTAAATCGGACTATATGATCATGCGTTGTCTTCTGCTTTTCCAGCTTTGTGGGCTGCTGCTGCCCCCGCTGGCACTGGCTACCGGGCCTTCAGACCAGCTCTTGAGTTCCCGCATACAGCAGGTTACGGTTTATGCCAATCAGGCCGAGGTATGGCGCGTGGCCGAGCTTCGGCTGGCACCCGGTACCTATCGCCTGGGTTTTGACCAGCTGAGCGCCCGCCTGATGCCCCAGAGTGTGCGCGCCAGGGGCGAGGGAAGCGGTACGGGTATCCTGCTGGGGCTTACTACTGCCCAAGACTACCTGCACCCGCCTACTGCCCGTATGCAGCTGCTGGCTGATAGCCTGAAGTGGCTAAGGCGGCAGCTGGGTAGCCTGGCTAACCGAAAGACTAGCCTGCAGGCCGAGCAGCGGCTGATAGACCAGAACAACAACCTGAACGGAGAGCTGGGACTGGATGTGCCAGCCCTACAGCAGCTGCTAGCCTGGCAGCGCATCCGTACGGCCCAGATACTGGAGCAGCTCAGGAACATAGGTCGCGAGGAGCAGACCTATCGGGAAACCGCCACGCGGCTGGAGCGGCAGTTAGGTGCCGACCTGGAGGCCCAGCGCAGGTCTACCTACACCGTGTGGGTAGATTTTCAGGTGAGCCAGGGTGGAACCTTCCGCTTTCAGCTCAGCTATCTGGTGGATCAGGCGGGCTGGAAGCCCCGCTACGACCTGAGGGCCCAGTCTGGCCAAAGCGGCGTGCTACTGGAGATGAAGGCCGATGTGTGGAACCAGACCGAGGAGGACTGGAAGGGTGTACAGCTGGAGCTGAACACAGCCCGGCCCGGCCTGGGCACCCAGGCCCCTACCTTTGCCAGCTGGTACCTGCGCGCGGCCCAACCGGTATATGAGCCCCTACATGGTGCGCGGAAGCAGGCCGCCGCTGACCAGGCTGCAACTATGGCCTACGCGGACCCCACGGGCCTTGAAACCCGGCAGAATCAGCTGAGCAAGACCTATGTGCTGAAGGCTAAGCAGGATGTGCCTGCCGATGGGCAGCCGCGTACGCTAGCCCTGGAGAGCCAGGCACTGCCCGCAACCCTGGTGCACTACGCAGCGCCAAAGCTGGAACAGTCGGTTTTCCTGCAGGCAGCCGTAACCGGCTGGGAGCAGTATGAGCTACTGGCTGGCGCGGCCAATGTGTACATGGATCAGGCCTTTGTAGCAGAGTCCTACATAGACCCCGGCCAGACAGAAGACACCCTGCGCCTGGACCTGGGGCGAGACCCGCGCGTGCTGATAGAGCGTAGAGAGGACCCAGACTTTACTACCCGAAAAACCATTGGTGCCTACACCCGCATCCAGAAGCAGTATACCATTACCGTGCGGAACACCCGCGCGCAGGCGGTTCGCATCCTGATAGAGGACCAGCTGCCCCTCTCGCACACCGACGAGGTAGAAGTAAGCCTCCTGAAGGCAGAGGGGGCCACCCACCAGGTGCAAGACGGCCGCCTAAGCTGGTATCTGAACCTTGCTGCTGGCGAAAAGCGCGAGCTCACGTTCAGCTTTGAAGTGAAGCACAAAAAGAACCTGAACCTGCAAGGACTATAACTATGAAGAAGACCATTCTTACCCTACTTGGCCTCTTGGGCATGGGTGGCTGGCTGTGTGCCCAATCGGTCTCTGCCCCCATTACAGGCGTAAAGGTATATCTGGACCGTGCATCCATCCGGCACAGTGGCAGCATCTGGCTGCCCGAGGGCCCGCACAGCCTGAAGATCACCGGCCTAAGCGACCACCTGGTGGAGGAAAGCCTACAGCTGGGTGCCGGCCAGGCCCGGATTGAGCTGGTTAGCTTTCGCCGAGATTTCCTGTATCAGCAGCCCAAGCCCAAGGCCCTGCTCCAGCTGGAGGACAGCCTGCGGCTGGTGGAGGAGCGGCTGCGCCAGCTACAAGACGAGATACTGCTACGCCAGCAGGAGGTGAAGACCCTGCACGCCAACGAAAAGATGGAGCGCGAAAATGGCCTGCTGCTCAGCCAGCTGCAGGCCATGGCCCAGCTGTATCGTACCCGCCTCTTCGAGCTGGCCGAGGAGGAAAGCCTGCTTGGGCAGCAGCGCACCGAACTGGCCGAAACCCAGGCTCGCCTGAAGCGCCAGCTGGAGGAGTACGCGCACCAGCGCCAGCAGGCACGAAAGGAAATAGAAATCCGCCTGTACCAACCCACGGCAGGCCAGCTGAACCTGGAGATGGAGTACCTGGTAACCCATGCGGGCTGGGCTGCCCGCTACGACCTGCGTACACCCGGCATATCCGATCCGGTTTCGCTCACCCTGTATGCCGATGTGCGGAACCACACGGGCATAGACTGGGTGCAGGTGCCCCTTGAGCTTAGTACTGCCCAGCCCTCCAGCAGTGCCACGGCCCCCAAGCTCCAGCCTTGGGTTGTTAGCATCTACTACCCACAGCCTCCGGCACCAGCCGCCCGCATGTGCAAGGCGGAGATGGCGGCACCAGCGCAGACGGAGGAAAGCAGGGAGGAATATGATTTCGACGGGGAGAACCCCGGTATTGCAAGTGGGGAGGCAGTGGCGCAGCTAGCCACCGCCGATGCTTTTACACAAACGATGCAAACGGACCTGAGTGTGGAGTACCGGATTGCCCTGAAGTATGATATACCCAGCGATGGACAGGCCCATAAGGTGCAGGTAAAGACCCATGCGCTGCCAGCTACGTATCGCTACTACGCGCTACCCCGGCAGGACCCCACCGCCTACCTGGAGGCTGAGCTGGCCAACTGGCAGGGGGTGGAGCTACTGCCCGGGCCCGCCACGGTATACCTGGCACAGCAGTATGTAAGCGAAACCTACCTGAACCCACGCACCACCCAGGATACCCTGAAGCTGGGCCTGGGGCCGGATGAGCAGGTGCAGATAGACTACCAAACGCTGGAGAACTACACCCGCCGAAACAGCCTGGGCACCCAGAAGACTGTGGGCCGCAGCTACCGGATCAGTGTACGGAACAACAAGACACTGCCCATCTCGCTGGTTATTACGGAGCCGCATCCGGTATCGACAAACAACAAGATAGAGGTGGAGCTGACCGAGCACGATGCAGACCAGTACGACCCACAGACCGGTAAGCTGGTGTGGGCACGCAGCCTGCAGCCCGGCGGCAGCCTGCAGCTGAAGCACCGCTTCGATGTGCGCCATCCTGCTGATATGCGCGTGGATGGGCTATAGGGATCCAGGCATCGGGCCAGGACGGGCGCTTTTTTCGTAGTTTTAGCGGATGAAACCCAAGATCATAGAGTGCCCGCGCGATGCCATGCAGGGCATAGCAGCCCAGATACCCACCCAGGCAAAGATAGACTACCTGAATGCCCTGATGGGGGTGGGCTTTGACGTGATAGACTTTGGCAGCTTTGTTTCGCCCAAGGCGGTGCCGCAAATGGCCGACACCCTGGAGGTGCTGGATAACCTGGACCTGGGCGCAGGCAGCAGCAAGCTGCTGGCTATTGTGGTGAATGAGAAGGGTGCACAGACGGTGGGCGAGTTTGCCGAGGTTACCTACCTGGGCTACCCGCTCTCCATTAGCGAGACCTTTCAGCAGCGAAACACCCGCATGTCTGTAGCCCAGGGGCTAGACACCATGCGGCGCATACAGGCCCTGTGCGAAAAGAATGACCAGCAGCTGGTGGTGTACCTCAGCATGGGCTTTGGCAACCCCTATGGCGATGCCTGGAGCCCCGAGCTGGTGGCCGAGTATGTGCAAAAAGTAGCACAGGAGGGCGTGGAGATCATCTCGCTAGCCGATACCGTGGGCACGGCATTTCCCCACCAGGTGTCGGGCTTGTATAGCACCCTGATACCGGAGTTCGACTGGATTGAGTTTGGTGCCCACTTCCACGCCACGCCAGAGGACTGGGAGCTCAAGATAGATGCAGCCTACCAGGCAGGCTGCCGCCGTTTCGATGGCGCCCTGAAGGGATACGGTGGCTGCCCCTTTGCCGAGGATACGCTGACCGGAAACATTGCCACCGAGCAGATAATAAACTACCTGGAGGGTAGGGGCGAGCGCCTGACGGGCCTGAAAAAACGCCCGCTTGGCCAGGCCCTGCAGCTGGCAACTGAGCTGTTTGGCACCTATCACTAGGCAGGCTGTCCACTGGACTGTGGCAGTATGGAGAGGTGGAGTAGTTAAGTTTCCAATTAGTCCACTTTCCAATTAAACTACTTGCATACAGGGTATTAGGGCTTTTGTCCCCCCCCCCCTTTTTTTGCAGGCCAATTCCTCTTTCTCTTCTAACTTTCGGGCATAATCTCACCTCGCGTCCGCCCGGTGGCAGCTTATGTCCCTTCCTGCCCGGTTCCAGTTTTAGCCGGATGGCATGCCCTCGCGAAAAAAGCCAGTAACCCCCAAATCTTTGTCCCATTCTTTTAACTATGAAACACCTGTTTACGCTTACGCTCATGGCACTATTTGGCCTGCAATCCTGGGCTCAGGCACAGAATCAGGACTCACTTGCCCTGGAGAAATTACGGGCCCAGTCCGGTGTAGACCCCACACGTATCCAAACCCGTGTTGGCTACTCCTTCCTGTTTAACGATGCAGCAGGCAATTCCGGATCGGTAAAGAACAGGCTGACTGTCAATCTGGGCGTGGGGCGGTGGAGTTTTCAGGTAAGGAATGAAGTGGTGTCTGTTCTGCCCCAGAGCGAGACGGCTACCTTTACCAGCAGCTTTGGCGACCCCAGGTTTTCTGTCCTGAACGCCTTCTTCGTAAAGGGCCGCCACGCCCTGGCTGCCGCCGGCGAGCTGAACATGCCTATTGCCAAGGCCGGTTTTGGCACGCAGTATCTGTCTATCACACCCTCGCTTACCTATGCCTATACCATCAGTCCTACCCTGATCTTCGCCACCCAGCCCCAGTACACGTTTGCGCTGGCAAGGGCTGCATTCCTGCCCGACCTGCATGTTATTACTGTCCGGACCTTCCTGGCCAAGTTTACGCGTGCAGGCTACTTCTTCGTGTTCGAACCCCGTCCCGTATTCGACCTGGAGAATGACAAGGTAGACTTCATCCTGTCGCCCATTATCGGCAGGTCCATAGGCGCGGGCTTCAACCTGGTTTTCCTGTCAGAAATATCCGTAAAGGAGGAAACCCGAAGTAGCCAGGGCGTGGTTTATCTGTTTGGCTTTAACAAAAACTTCTAGCATCTGCCGGGGCTGTGCCATGTCGCAGCACGGCCTTCATCCTGGACCGTCCATCCGTTTTCTCCCGGTACGGAGCAGGGTTTTTTGTTCCTCTAAGGAGGGGTACAGGGCTATCTGCCGGGCTAAGCCGGTATGCGGGAGATAAATAAGTGCGTGCTGCGCTTTGGGCCGCCTGTCATTTGCTGAGCAGGCAGATGGCCCGGCAGGGGGTTTTGTTTGAAGGGAAGAGAGCCTACGTTTCGTCTGGGGTGGTGCCCATGGTTTGCAAGTTCGAGGGGCTGCCGTGTCGGGCGAAGCACCTGGGTTGTTCCGCTATCCCCCCTCCTATGGGTGCGGATATGCCTGTATATGCGCACGTAGCTCTTGCGCGTAGCTAGGCGAGTTAAATAGCTGGTAAACCACGTAGTAGCGTTCGGGGTCTACTACACGCCCGTAGGCCTGTTTGGCGGGCTCCAGCCGGCTACGCTCAAAGGTGAGGGTGCCGAGCATACCCTGTACCTGCTGGCTCGTGAGCCAGTGGTGCTGTAGTATCTGCTGGATGGTGGCCACGCGGCTATCGTCAAACGGCATACGAG
>JAJTIE010000063.1 GCA_021300195.1 Bacteroidota bacterium
CACGGTGGTACTTACTGTTACTGCTAGCTACCGAAACTGTGCCCAGATACTGGCACTGAACCCCGCACTGGCGGGTACCGGGGTTGCTGAGTACACCATCGACCCCGATGGGAACGGAACTACCTATGCGCCCTTTGCCTGCAGCTGCGACATGAGTACCGATGGCGGTGGCTGGACCCTGGTACTGAACTACAACCACATTCGAAATACGGACCCAGCCCTTACTGTGCGAAGCAATAATCTACCACGTCAGGGTTCTACAGACCTGGGTGTACCGGTGCTACCGGGCGAAGCCGGGACAAACAATTGGGGCCATGCCTCCAGGACGCTGATGGCCGCACTTCAGTTTAGCCGACTACGCTTTTTTGCCCGGACACATGTGCACAATCGGGTTATACATTTTACCATAGATGACCCTACCATGATTGGGTACTTCAGGGGAAGTAACAATGGGCCCGTGAACGTGAATTATATCAGATCGAATGCGAACTTTACCGATCTGTCTCCGTCCCATTCAGCAAATATCCCCGGTGTGCTTGACGGCGGGTGGAATTTCAGGGGCGACTTAGCCATGTGCGAATACCCCTTCTATGTGGGTAGTACCTTCCACTGGTCCATATCAGCTCCTCCGATCGGTACCCCAGGACGAGGATGGTGTGTGGATAATAACTTTACGATAGGGAATACAGCCGATACTTTCCACCAGATATGGGTTCGGTAAACCAGCGACATCCATAAAAAAGGGGGGACAGCGTGTCCCCTTTTTTATGGATGCATGGCCAGCTTGTGGGCCAGCAGGGGCATGGAGGTCCAGCCAGCCAGGATCAAATAGAGTAGCAACTCGGCCCATACATAGCTCCGCAGGAAGCCAGGAGCGGTGGACACGCTGGCAAGGCGCTGGCTCAGCCAGAAGCTGCCCAGCAGGCCCAGGAACAGAAAACCCACCGCACCGAGCCGAAGTAGCAGGTACTGCGCCTCTGGCCAGGTGCTGGTGCCCAGCCAGGTAAACACAAGCAACCCCAGGATGGCAGCTAGCCGGGCAGTAGGGTAGGGCTGCAGGCGTGCCTGTGCCTCTGCCCAGGCTTCGGTGCTTAACTGCCCCAGGGCATAGCGCTTCAGGTATACATACACCCCTGCTGCTGCCATCAGCACTGCTAGCTCGAACCCCCAGTAGATCATAGCTGCAATCTACTAACTTAGCACCATGATCGCATTCCTACAGGGAAAAGTGGCCTGGCTGGAGCCGGCAGAGGTAGTGATAAACTGCCAGGGTGTGGGCTATGCCTGTCGGATCTCGCTGAATACCTACCTGGCCATCAAGGATCAGACAGAGCTATTGCTACACACCCACCTGCAGGTGAAGGAGGATGCCCATACGCTGTATGGCTTTGCCCGCCCCGATGAGCGGGCCCTGTTTATACAGCTACTGGGGGTAAGTGGGGTGGGGGGCAGCACCGCCCTGATGATGCTGAGCGGGATGACGGTGGCAGAGCTACAGGCCACCATACAGGCCAATGACGTGGCCGGCCTGAAGAAGCTGAAAGGCGTGGGTGAGAAGACAGCCAGCCGCATCATCCTGGAGCTACAGAACAAGCTGCCTAGCCTGCACGATGGCCCGGTGCCGGGCACCAGCCTGCGCCAGGATGCCCTGCAGGCCCTGGTGAGCCTGGGCTTCCCAAAGCAGGAAATGGAAAAGCGCCTGGACCGGATCCTGAAGGAGCAAGCAATAGCCGATGCGGAAACGCTGATAAAGCTGGCCCTAAGGGGATAAAAATTTACAGATTCCGTATATTTGCTGCCCCAGGCTTCGTTAGTGGATAGTACGTCCCCCCATATAAGTCAAGGCATTGTTGAGAACCCCAAGCATTTTGAATGGCATAAACTCTACCTGTATTTAACTGTTTGTTTTGCTCGCCCATTCGTTTCTGGCATATCTCAAGCTGTTGCCTTGGCTTTTTATACCCGCTGAGTCCACCCCGTCGGATTCAGCGGCTGTGCTGCCATCTCTACAGCTGTTCGCAGTGCCCCAGGTTTCCCAGGCCTCCCAGGCCTCTGCTACCCCATCGGCCCTGCTGCTGATGCCCAGGCAGACCAGCCCGAATGACACGGACGAGCTGGAGGACAGGTATGGAGACCCCACCCACCGGCGTAGCTACGACAATAGCCGCCTGCCCCCTCCCCCAAACCTGAGCAAACGGGTGGAACTGGCGCCAGACGGCCAGGGCTACTACATCTATGAGCAGATAGGCACCCACGATATACGCCCCCCCACCTACGTTACCCGCGCTGAGTATGAGCGGCTGCGCGAGCAAGAGGCCACCCAGCGCTACTTTGCCAAAACTGCCGGAAACAGCACCGACCCGGGTGCTGCCGGTGGAGACCTGATCCCGGAATTGAAGGTAAACAGCAAGCTTTTTGCCACCATATTTGGCTCAAACAAGATTGACATCAAGCCAAACATTAGCGTTCTGCTGGATTTTTCGGTGCGCGTAAACCGAATGCGCAACCCCTCCCTCACCATCCGCCAGCAGCGCAATACCAGCTTCAACTTTGACCAGCAGATACAAATGGATGTGGTGGGCAGCATAGGCGAAAAGCTGAAGCTGCGCGTAAGCTATGACACGGAGGCCACGTTCAGTTTCGAAAACCAGTTCAAGATCAGCTACGAGGGAGACGAGGACGACATTATAAAGAGCATAGAGGCCGGGAACGTGAGCATGCCCGTAAATGGCACCCTCATCTCTGGCGGACAGAACCTGTGGGGGATAAAGATGGTAAGCCAGTGGGGACCAATATGGGTAACCACCCTGGCCAGCCAGCAGCGCGGCAAAACCGAGGAAGTAACCGTACGGGGCGGTAGCCAAGAAACGGAGTTTGAGGTGGAGTGTGCGGACTATGACATGAACCGCCACTTCTTCCTCAGCCACCACTTTCGCAATCTGTACGAGCAGAGCCTGGTCAACCTGCCGCTGGTTAATAGCCCCATCAACATAAACCGGGTGGAGCTGTGGATGACCAACAAGAATAACCGATCCAACACCAACACACGGAACTGCATAGGCCTGGTAGATCTGGGCGAGAATGCCCCCCTGCCGTCGGTAACAGATGCACGCACCGGCGCGCGCAGCCCCCGGGGGGGGCGCCTGCTGGAACAGGATCCCGCCATTGTGGCCACCAATCCCACCTTTGTTGTGCCGGACAATAACGCCAATAACCTGTATGAAAAGGTGGTAAACGCAGGCGGGAGCCGAGACCGTACTACCGTAAAGGAGGCGCTAAGGGGCCTGAGCCTGGATGAGGAGGTGGATTTTGAGCTCTACCAAAACATGCGCCTGCTCACCGAGAGCGAGTATACGCTGAACCGCCAGCTGGGCTATGTGAGCCTGAACAGCCAGCTACAGGATGATGAGGCCCTGTACGTATCCTTCGAGTACACCATAGCCGGAAGTCAGCGGGTTTTTCGGGTGGGTGAGTTCTCCATAGACCAAACCGAAAATCAGGGCACCCCCTCCGTACTCTTTGTAAAAACCCTGAAGCCGGGCCGCCAGGCTGTGGTTACCGCAGACCGCCGCCAGTTTCCCACCTGGGACCTCATGATGAAGAACTTCTACTCAATAGGCGGCTTCAATATACAGGAAGACAAGTTCAACATTGAGGTGGTGTACCAAAGCACAGATGGCAGCGGCGACATCAACTACCTGCCTACCAGCACCGTGGCCAATACCCCGCTGGTTCAGGTGTTTGACATGGACCGCCTGACCAATAATAAGGAACTGGGTGCCGACAACCGCTTTGACTACATCCCCGGCATCAGCATCCAGCCCGATAAGGGCACGGTTGTTCTTACCCGCCTCGAACCCTTTGGCCAGCACTTGGTCAATCAGTTTACAGCCAACCGCCAGGAAGACTCCATTCGCTATGCCTTCACCGCCCTCTATCGCCAGACCCAGCAGGACGCCATCCAGTTCTCCCCCCAGGTCAACCGCTTCAAACTACGCGGTAGATACTCTGCCAAGAGCAGTAGCGAGATCTATCTCAACACGGTGCAGCTTACCCCAGGCTCGGTAAAAGTACTGGCCGGGGGCCGCCAGCTGCAGGAGGGCATAGACTATACCGTGGACTATCAGATTGGCAAGGTTAGCATTATAAACCCAGGCCTGCTTACCAGCGGCCAGGACATCAGCGTCAAGTTTGAGTCCAATACCCTCTTCGGCATAGACCAGAAGACCATGCTGGGGGCCAGGGTAGAGTATCGGGTAAACAAGGACATACAGTTTGGCACCACCCTTATCCACCTGAATGAGCGTCCGCTGATCAACAAGGTTATTATCGGCGACGAACCCATTAGCAACACCGTCTATGGCTTTGACGTGAACGTGCGAAAGGAAAGCCGGTTTATAACCGGTATTGTAGACAAGCTGCCCTTCTTCGACACCAAGGCGCCGAGTGAAATCCAGTTTACCGGCGAGTTTGCCCAGCTGCTGCCCGGCATGCCCCGGCAGATCCGTACCAACAACGAGCGCGGAATTGCCTATATCGATGACTTTGAGGGTGCCCGAACCACCATCGACCTCATGAGCCAAAACCTCTGGAAGCTCTCCAGTAGGCCCACAAACCGCATTGCTACCGATGGCACACCGCTCGGCTCGGGAGACTTTCGCGCCAAGCTGGCCTGGTATGCCATCGACCCCGTATTCTTTGACCAGCCCCAAAACTTTGGCTACAACAACAACTCCCAGAGCCTGAACAACCAGTATAGCCGACGGGTAAATCCCCGCGAGGTTTTCCCGAACCGAGATTTCTTTGCCGGAAACAACATCCTCACCACCTTCGACCTACACTACTGGCCCAGCCTGCGCGGACAGTACAACCTGGAGGACAATGGCGGCAGACTAAACCCCGACGGCACCTTTACCGACCCGGAGCGAAACTGGGGTGGCATTATGCGCCGTACAGCCAGTAATACCGACTTTGAAGCGGCCAACTTCGAGTTCATCGAGTTTTGGGTGATGGACCCCTATCTGGACAGCCCCACCCATGAGGGGGGCGACCTATACCTGAACCTGGGCCTGGTGAGCGAGGATGTGCTGGACGACGGCCAGCTGGTAGCCGAAAATGGCCTGCCCGCTACACAGGACCTGAAGAATCAACGCGTTGGATTTAGCGAAACAGCCTGGGGACGTGTGCCCAGCCAGCCCCCAGCCACATCGGCCTTCAGCAACGACCCCGATGCCCGGGGCCTGCAAGATGTGGGCCTGGATGGCATAAATGACGAAGAGGAACGCGCCCTGTTTGCCCCCCAGCTGGCAGCCCTGCAGGGCGTGCTGAGTGCCGAGGCCTTTGCAGCCATTAATGCCGACCCCAGCGGAGACAACTATGTGTTCTTCCGCAATACGGGTGCCTATCCCAATGGGACCTTCCTGCTGGAGCGCTACCGGAGCTTTAACCACGTGCAAGGCAATAGCCCGCTGAACTCCAATAGCCAGGAGGTGAGCGAAATGGCTACCCCAAACCCCGATGTAGAAGACCTGAACGTGGATGGAAAGGTAAGCGGCGAAGAGCGCTTCTACGAATACCGAATCAGCCTCCGCAGGTCCGAAATGGTGGTGGGGCAAAACTACGTGGTAGACCGCCGGGTGGTGGATGTAGAAACCCCGGACAACGTGCCCAAGCAGGCCACCTGGTACCAGTTTCGCATCCCGCTGCGCACAGGCTCGCCCATAAATGGCATTACGGACTTTAAAAGCATGAACTTCCTGCGCATGTACCTCACGGGCTTCCGCCAGGAGGTGGTGCTGCGTTTTGGAAAAATGGACCTGGTGAGTACCCAGTGGCGCACCTACCGCGAGAGCCTGAAGCCTGGGGGGCCCCAGCAGAATCCCGAGCCGGAGGATGTACTGGCCAACTTCTCCATCGGTACCGTAAACATTGAGGAAAATGGCACGCGAAACCCCTTCAACTACGTCATTCCGCCAGACATTGACCGGGTGCTAAGCCCCGGGGCACAGCAGACCGGACTGCTGCAAAACGAGCAATCCATGGTACTGAAGGTGCAAGACCTGGAAGAGGGCGATGCCCGGGGTGTATTCAAAACCCTGCAGCTGGATCTGCGGAACTATGAGCGCCTGAAAATGTGGGTACACGCAGAGCCCAACCTGGGTGCCTGTGCCAACTCGGCCTTTGCCAACTGTGGCGATGCAGAGGTGTTTGTCCGCCTGGGTACAGACCTGGACGAGAACTACTATGAGTTTCGCCAGCCGCTGTGCCCCTCCACCCCTGGCGACAATAGTGCGCAGAACATTTGGTCGAACGAACTGAACATTGAGCTGGGAAACCTGAACCAGGCCAAATTCCTGCGAAATCAGGATGTAAATAATGGTAATGGCAGCCTGGCCGGGCTATATACCTATGCGCTGGATGCTGAGCGAAGCGTAGTTGTGCGCGGCACCCCGCAGCTAAACAATGTGAAGAACGTCATGATTGGGATCCGGAACCCCGATGACGGCGGCCAGCCTATCTGTGTGGAGATGTGGGCCAACGAACTGCGCGTTACCGACTTCGTTAACCGTACCGGCTGGGCTGCCAATGCGCGGGCAAACATCAAGCTGGCCGACCTGGGAAGCATTAGTGTGGCGGGCCAGCGGATGACCGCCGGCTTTGGCGGCGTGGAAGAGCGCATCAATGACCGATCGCTGGAATCCACCACCCAGTACGACCTGGCCATGACCCTGAATGCCGGCAAGCTGCTGCCCCAGGAGGCCCGCCTGGAGATCCCCACCTACGTAACCCTGAGCGAACGCTTCACAACCCCCCTGTATAACCCCAGCGACCCCGATATTCGCCTGGAAGATGCCCTGAATGTGCTGGAGGGACAAGAGCGCGAGCTGTACCGAGATAGCCGGCTGGACTATGAAAAAAAATGGGGCTACGCCTTCAACAACGTACGCCGTGCACCCAGGCCCGGAAATAGCAAAATAAAGCCCTGGAGCTTCAGCAACCTCTCCTTTACCTACGGCTTCAACGAGGTGTACCGGCACAACACACAGGTGCGACGGGGCATAAGCCGCACCTGGAATGGTGCCATAAACTATACCTACAACCTGAACCCCAAGAACTACAGGCCGCTACAGGGGGTAGGCAAGCGGCCCAATCTGATCAATGAATTCAACTTCTACCTCCTGCCCAAGTCCGTTACCGTACGCATAGAGGGCATGCGCCGCTACGATGAAACGGTGTACAGGCAGCTGAGCCTGAATACCCAGCCACTGGCACCGGTGTACAATCAGAACTTCACCATTACCCGCACCTACCAGGTGCGCTGGGACCTGACCCGAAGCCTAAGCGTAAACTACACCGCCACCAACCAGAGCCGGGTAGACATGCCCCGGGGCCGCATAGACACCCCCGCCGAGCGTGATACCGTGCGCAGAAACTTACTGAGCCTGGGCAGGCAGAACGAAACCGGAAAGGACATGCTCATCAACATGGGCCGAACCGTAAACTTCAACCAGCAGATCAACATTACCTACCGGCTGCCTTTCGATAAGGTAACCTATACGGACTGGATTACCGCATCGGTAAACTACAACACCCAGTTTACCTGGCTAACGGCGGCCCTACAGAATAACAATCTGGGAAACAGCATCTCCAACCAGCGCACCATACAGACGCAGGGCCAGCTGAACATGACGAAGCTGTACAGCAAATTTCCCTTTGTGGAAAGATGGACCGCCCCTATAAAAAAACGCACGGTAGTATCCAAGGAAGACAGCAGCCGCACCGAAGAGGATGACCCCTACGTGGCCGTAAAGGCGGTGGGCAAAACCCTGGCCCGCTGGCTCTTCAGCATCCAGACAATAGATGCCAGCTATACCGTAAACCAGGGTACCAGCCTGGCGGGCTATGCCCCGCGTACCAATAACTTTGGCATGGACTGGGGCTTCCGAGACTCGCTAACCGGCGTGAGCAGCAACGCCCCCGGTGCCGGCTTCCTGCTGGGTGCCCAGCCCAACCTCGAGCCCGGCGGCTTTATCAACGATGCAGGAGCCAGAGGCTGGTTCAGCCGAGATACCAGCCTGGTAAACCCCTATAACCAAACGGATAGCAGGCAGTTTACGGCACGCACCTCGGTGGAGCTGTTCAAGGGCTTTCGGGTAGACCTGAATGTAGACCGAGCCACCAGCTGGAATGCCAATGGCCTGTATCAATATAACAACCGCCTGCGAGACTATGACTACAGCAACCGCCAGCTGAACGGAACCTTCAGCATGAGCTTCCTCAGCTTCTTTAGTGCCTTTGAACGCCGGGGAGACGTAAGTGCCGCCTTCAACCGCTTCGACAACAATCGGCGCATCATCAGCAAGCGGCTGGCGGATGAGAACTCCAACTATGCCCAGGCTACCAATGCAGGCCGTGTGGCCAGCAATGAGGTACTGTTTGCCAACAACTACTACAACGGCTACCTGGGCAATAGCCAAGAGGTGCTTGTGCCCGCCTTCCTATCGGCCTACGGCCCATACAATCCCAACCGTGTCCGGCTGGATCCCTTCCCCCGCATTCCGCTGCCCAACTGGAACGTAGCCTTCAATGGCCTGATGGAAATTCCTTTCTTCAAGAAAAACTTCCGCTCCGTAACCCTGCGCCATGGCTACCGCAGTACCTACAGCACGGCCTATCTGCTCAACCTCAATTACTTCGACTTCAATGGAAATGGCCTGCCCGACAGCAACCAGGTGTACGGGGAGGGCTTCGCATTTGGCAACCCCTCGGCGGTAGTACCGGTCTACAACTTCCAGACCGAGTATACCATCAACAGCATCGTTATCCAGGAAGCCTTTACGCCACTGGTGGGCTTCAACTTTGCCTGGAAAAATGGCATAACCACCACCCTGGACTACAAGCGTAGCCGAAACCTGGTGCTGAACATAGGGGCCCAGCAGCTAGCCGAAACCCGAAACTCCGAGTTCTCGCTGAACCTGAGCTACCGAAAGGATGGCCTGCTGCCTAGCCTGCGCCTTTTTGGCAGGGACATGCAGCTTAAAAATACCATTACCTTCCGCCTGGAACTTACCCTGCGAAACATCACACAGGCCAACCGCAAGCTGGACAGTGAGGAACCCCCACTGCCTACCGGGGGCAACCTGAACTTTGTGATAAAACCCGGTATAGACTACATGATCAATACCCAGCTGACGGTGCGCGCCTATGTGGAGCACAACCGAAATACACCTGCTGTATCCACCAGCTTCCCCACCACCTACACGGCCATAGGCGTACAGCTGCAGTTCAACCTAACTTCTCTCTAGTTTTTTATAGTTTTTCGAAGTCTGGATTACGGAATTTTTGTAATTTTACCCTCCCATATCTTATACACAGAAACCGCGTATGATCATTGTAGAGCTAAAAGACGGCGAAAGCATAGAAAAAGCCCTGCGCCGCTACAAAAAAAAATTTGAGCGCCTTGGCATCCTGAAGCAAGTTCGTAGCCGCATGTATTTCACCCCGCCCAGCGTAGGCCGCCGCGAGGAGATAAAGAAGGCGGTGCGCCGTCAGAACTACATAGAGACGCACGACCTACAGTAGCCGTGCGCTGGTGCTGGCCTCTTGGGCTGTAGCCAGAGCACACCGCTCCCAACTAAAGCCCGGTTCCTCAAGCGGCTTGCTCCGTGGCACTTCTGTCCGGGTGTATAGTCCACGCTAATCCGGGAAAAAACATAGACTTTGGTCTAACTTTGTCGGGTCTTTTGCTGTATATAGCAGAAGACCTGTTTTTTTGTGCAACACCTGGATGCTTTTCTTCGCTACCTGGCCCACGAGCGCAGGTATTCCGCACACACCCTGTGCGCCTATGAGCGAGACCTGCTCGATTTTGAGGCCTTTACCGAGAAAGTCTATGAGCTTAGACCCCTCTCCTGCACGGCACACCTGCAGCAGCTGCGGCACAGTGTGTTACGCCACTATGTAGGGTCTCTTTCCCACGGCCGTGCCACCATCCTGCGCAAGCTAAGTGCTGTGCGTAGCTTCCTTCGGTATCAGCAAAAAATAGGCGTACTAACTACCAACCCGGCTGGCCGGATGGCGCTACCCAAGAAGCACCGTCGCCTGCCCGAGTTTGTGCGGGCCGAAGATCTGGCACGGCTGCTGGACGAGCCGCTATCCCCCACGGAGGATCCGGTACAGAAGTTCCGGGCTGCGCGCGACCAGTGTATATTGGAAATGCTGTACGGATGCGGCCTGCGCCGGGCCGAGCTGGTGCAGCTGCGCTGGCAGCAGGTAGATACCTATACCCGCACCCTATCTGTACTAGGGAAGGGAAACAAGAAACGGATTGTTCCCATTGGCCGTTCGCTACTGGCAGCGCTGACAGAATACCTGCACTGCTGCCACCAGCTGAAGTTAGACTATTTTACGCGCTTTTTCCTTACCGAGCGCGGAAAACCGGTGTATGACAAGCTGGTGTACCGCGTGGTGCGTGCCAGGCTACAGCATGTGCCCACCGAGGGCAAGCATCCGCACCTGCTGCGCCATAGCTTTGCCACCCACCTGGTAGACGGTGGGGCCGAGCTGAACGCCGTAAAAGAGTTGCTGGGCCACAGCAGCCTGAGGGCTACCGAGGTGTATGTGCACACCAGCATAGGCAAGCTGAAGGAACTACACAAAAAAGCACATCCCAAGGCATAATTGCCTTGCGTAGCTATATTTTTTTCTCTAAATTTTCGTCTATACTACGGCTGGCCTCCCCACAGGCCCTAGCCAGAGCGGGAGGGGAGCCGAGTCTGTTTTATCGAAACTTAAAACACTTGATATTATGCAAGCCACTATTCAAAGCATCCATTTTGATGCAGATCATTCCCTCAAGTCTTTTGTACAGGAGAAGGTAACAAAGCTGGATCAGTTTTATGAGAACATACTTTCCAAGGAGGTGATCCTGAAAAAAGAGAACAGCGATAGCGACAAGGGTTCTATCTTTGAGATCAAACTGCGGGTGCCCAGCCAAACGCTGATAGCCACCGAGACCGCCAGCACCTTTGAGGAAGCTACGGATAAGGGGCTGGACAACATGGTGCGCCAGCTGAAGAAGTTTAAGGATAAGCAACGGACCATACGGGTCTAAAGTAGACCCATCCGGTAGATATAACAGGCGCTGCTCATACAGGGGCAGCGCTTTTTGTTTGGTACTACTGGTTGGTGGTAGGGTCTGTTACACCATTGGAGTTGTCGTGTCATTTTGCCGACACGGTGCCCTAAAGCCACCCACCTGTATGGGACGCTTCGAGTGGATGTGCCGACAGATGTTGCATCGGCATACGGAACGGGTGGGTGCGGAGCCTTCCGCTCGCTTCTTGCCGGGCCCAGGCCGATACCAGGGCAC
>JAJTIE010000064.1 GCA_021300195.1 Bacteroidota bacterium
ATAATACAAATCGATAGCCCCAAACTGATGCAAAAATTCATGGGCCAGTACATTGGCCAGTTCATCATACTTTATCCAATTCTTTAGGCCCATATCTACATTCACAAGCGAGTATTCCAGCGTATGCTCATCAAAAGCCGGAATCGTAAATACCTTGCCTGTATCGTTTACAAAAAAGACATACACTATGTTTTCAAAAAAATTACTCTTCATGAAACTATGATGTACGGAATCCATTACCGAACGAGGTACCAGATTATAGGGAAAATCGTCCGCATATACTTGGGCCTTCTTGGTTATGGTGATTTTAGGAAGCGTGTTGGAATATAGATCAAACTGTGAACCATAGTGACCGTTTGAAATACAAATATCCAAAAAGTACCGAGCTGTCGTTCCTAGGGAAGCTTCAAGGTAGGCCTCCTGTTGATCTGTAAATGGCCGATCGGCAAACTCTACCCAAAAAGAAACTATGGCAGTAACCCCTGTTATCTTCTTGGCATTGCCTATATTTCTTGCCAGAATTACCTCGTACTGGCGTGCATCCGGTGTTTGAGAAAATACCGGATGAAAAAGCCCCAGACTCAGCAAAAAAAAGAAAACTATACGTACCATACGCTATGGAAATTTAATCTGCCAATTACCTTCTCTGTTTTGAAATTCTTCTACCTTACCTCGCTTAATTGTTACCTCATTAGTCTGGCTATTAATCATCTTGGCGATAACATCAGCTGTTATCCTGGCATTGGCGGTAGAGCCAAACAAGATGGGCTTGCCATTAGCCGTACCGATAGAAATAACCAACAAAATATGCTGCGGGCCTTGGCCGGGTACCCGTCTGCCCAGCCATACCTGCAAGGGTAGTTACCACCCCAGCCGGGCTGATCTTGCGGATGGTGTGGTTATCGGCATCCACCACATACACATGGCCGGTGGCATCTACGGCTACACCGGATGGGCCACCAAAACGCGCGGACGTACCCGTGCCGTCCGCACTACCTAGCTGACCTACGCTACCTGCCAGGGTGCTTACACACTGGGCATAGGCAGTGCACAGCGCACTGAGCAGCAGGAAGAGTGGGAGAAAGAAGACAGGGCGAACAAGTACCAGTACCATCGGCGAAATCGTGAGCCTGGTGGAGTGGTAGTAAAATCTATCCTGAAGATACAACATAGAAATATGGTGCAGTATAAAAATAAGGATAAATCGATGGCAGAACAAAGGGTGTAAACAGTAGAAAACGGTGTATGAACTGCACAGAGGTAACCGCCTGGGCACCCGGAATACCTGGATCGCGCAAACCCTAGCGGGCCAGGCCTATCCTTTTCCAGAATGTTTTGCGTGGCGCTTCGGGGCTGCGGTAGCCCCGTACGGGGAAGCTGCCCCCCAGCCAAAAGTTGCCCGCAAATACCTGGCCCGCCCTGGGCACAGCAGGCGACCTAAGCTGCCTATACCAGGCCATCGAGCTGTGGATCGGCTGTGCTGGAGATTTGAATTTCGATCGGCACGTTTTTTACACAAGTTTCGTTGTGGGGTTTCGGGGCAGGGTTTACACCGCCGTTTCCCCTTGTTTTTTTCTATATCAGCCAGTATCCCACATGCATAATACGATGGAAGAGAAAATTACTGCCGCCTACCTTAGGCTTGTAAACACCGAGTATGAGCCGATAAATGCCCACACCGTGGCCGAGGCTGCTGGCATTACCGAGGCCGAGCTGTACCAGTACTTTTCGGGTGCCGATGCGGTGGGTGCCCGGCTGTGGCTAGACCTGGGGCAGGAGGTGAGTGCTGCCCTGCGCGAGAGCGAGGTGTATGCCAGCTACCCCGCCCGGCAGAAGATGCTCAGCTATTTCTTCACCTTCTTTGAGCTAGCACTCAGGCTACGCACGTTTATCGACTACACCGTGCAGGACAAGGCTATCCTGAAGCCGTACCGAGAGGCATTCAAAGCCCTGATGGAGGAGCTGGTGCAAGAGGGCCTGGATGCCGAGGACATAAAGGACCGGCTGGCCCTGAGCCGAAACTACCCCGATATGCTGTGGGAGCTGCACCTAAAGCTCATCCACATCTGGCTGCACGATACGAGTGCGGGCTTTGCCGAAACCGAAAAGGCCATAGAGCACTACAGCAAGCTGCCCCTGGAGCTGATAGGCCCAAACCTGCTGGATAGCGTGGCCGATACGGTAAAGTATCAGCTGGAGAAAATGAATGTGCGGGTTCGAAACCCCTTCCGGTTTTAGGCTCGCCCCTGCGTTTTGCCGGGGTGGCAGGCCTGTGCCTGCGTGGGCTGGCGCAATGGGCTGGGGGCAGCCAGCCAACCGGCGGATTAAGGAGCGCCATGGGCGTGGTACTAAGCGTATAACGAAACACAGTAGGAAAGGCCAGTATGAGTAAGGATAAAGTGCCAACGGGCAAAATAGAGCGGGCAGGCAGGTTTCTGCGTACAGGTGCCAAGGTAGGGGCCAACTATGTAACCCACTATGGCAAAAAGGCACTGCTACAGAACCCCTCGCGCGACGAGCTACAGGCCGCCAATGCAGAGGACATGCTGGCCGAGTTTACGCAGCTGCGCGGTACAGCGCTAAAGGTGGCCCAGATGCTGAGCATGGACAACATAAACTTTAGCGAAAGCTTTACTGGCGTGCTGCAGCAGGCCCAGTACAGTGTGCCGCCCATGAGTGCCCCCATGGCGGTAAAGGCCTTTACCCACAGTATGGGCCAGGCGCCCGACCGGGTGTTCGACCACTTTAACCCCACCGCGCTAAAGGCTGCCAGCATGGGCCAGGTGCACGAGGCTAAGAAGGACGGCCAAAAGCTGGCCGTGAAAATACAGTACCCCGGAGTGGCCGATAGCATACGCAGCGACATGAAGATGCTGCGCCGCATAGCCCCCACCTTTGTAAAAGCCAGTGCTGCCGAAATGCGCCCCTACATGGATGAGGTGGAGCACAAGCTGCTGGAGGAGAGCAACTATGAGCTGGAGCTAAAGAACAGCCAGGAGTTTGCCACCGCCTGCCAGCATCTGCCAGGCATTTACTTTCCGCAGTATCTGCCCCAGTATAGCAGCCAGCGCGTTATTACCATGAGCTGGATAGAGGGTGTTCACCTGCGCGATTTCCTCAAAACGGCTAGCCCTGCCACCCGCACCCAGGCTGCGCAGACCATCTGGGATTTCTATGAGTACCAGATGCACGTGCTGAAAAAACTGAATGCCGACCCACACCCCGGAAATTTCCTTTTCAACGAAAAAGGCGAGGTGGGTGTGCTAGACTTTGGCTGTACCAAGGCCCTGAGCAACGAGCTGTACGACGACTACTTTGACCTGGCACGCAAGGGCCTGTTTGAGGATAAAGTAGAAACGGAGCGCATCCTGCGCAAGATTCAGATACTGCGCCCGGAGGACAAGCCCGCAAAGGTGGATCAGCTCATGAGCCTCTTCAGCCGCATGATCGGCCTGGTAACCCAGCCCTACCACACCGGTACTTTCAACTTTGGCGAAAAGCGCTTTTTTGAGCAGGTGAACGAAATTGGCATCGAGATCAGCAAAACCCGCGAGGTGCGCGGCAGCCGCGAGTTTTTGTTTATCAACCGCACGTACTTTGGCCTCTTTGCCCTCTTTCAGCAGATGGAGGTAGTGCTGGAAACAGGCTGCAAGTATCGAGATTTTTAGCCCCTACGCTCATATCCGGGCAGTTGGCATACATTTTTTTGTCGTTCGATAAAATTATTAGCTTCGCATTCCTGTTAACAGTTTGTGAACGTGCCTACGGTAACGGTTGATCCCAATAGCGGTTTCTGCTTCGGTGTGGTATATGCCATTGAGATGGCGGAAGACTACCTGGATGAGCACAAGCAGCTGTACTGCCTGGGCGATATTGTGCACAATGATATGGAGGTGGAGCGCCTGGCGCGCAAGGGCCTACAGACCATAACGCACGAGGAGCTGGCCGGGCTGCGGGATGCCACGGTGCTGATTCGCGCCCATGGCGAGCCCCCCAGCACTTATGAGGTGGCAATAGCGAATAACCTGACCCTGATAGATGCCAGCTGCCCCGTGGTGCTGAAGCTGCAAAACAGGGTGCGGGGCGCGGTGGAGCCGGATACACAAATCATTCTGTATGGCAAGCCTGGCCATGCCGAGGTGAATGGCCTGCTGGGCCAGACACAGGGCAGAGCCATTGTGGTGATGGAGCCCGCAGAGCTGGATGCCATCGATTTTTCCAAGCCTACGGTACTCTTTAGCCAGACCACCAAAAGCACGGCCAAGTTTTATGCCCTGAAGGCCGAGATCGAGCGCCGGATAGCCGCTGCCCAGGCCAGCACACCCTTCAAGGCGAACGACACCATCTGCCGCCAGGTGAGCAACCGCGAGCCACAGCTGCAGCAGTTTGCCCAGGCGCATGATGTCATCATCTTTGTGGCGGGCCGCAAGAGCAGCAACGGAAAGGTGCTGTATGAAGTGTGCAAATCCGTAAACCCACGCACTTACTTTGTGAGTGAGCTGTGCGAGGTGAATACCGACTGGTACCGCCTACAGGACCATGTGGGCATTTGCGGGGCCACCAGCACGCCCCAGTGGCTGATGGACGAGATAGCACAGTTTATACGAACCAACCCCATACCTGCCTAGGCGGGCACCACCCTGGCCCACCACTGCCGTGGTTTCAATAAATTATTTTAGTACGCTTATTCCCTCCCTATGATAAAAAAACCCTACCTCGCTAACCTGGCCTGTGCCGCACTGCTCATCCTGGCGGGCCTGTACAGCTACCTAAGCAACGAAAGCCGCCCGGGCACCGCCCTTATCGGCCCCGTGTTTGGCCTGCTGCTGCTGGTGCTAACCCCTGGCCTGAAGCGCGAGAACAAGGTAGTGGCACACCTGGTGGTAGTGCTCACTCTGCTGTTTGGCCTTATGAGCCTGTATATGGGCTTCCTGAAGGCGCCAAAGCCCGGCATAGACCCCGATACACTGGCCCGGCGAAACCTGGTATTTGCCGCCTTTGCCATTGCCTGCTTCGGGGCTATGGTGGTGTATGTGCTAGGCTTTATACAGAAGCGAAAGGCCGGGCAGCAGGCTGCCTAGTGCCCCGCCTACTGCGCCCGGTACCTAGCCCACCTCCAGCACCAGTCCTTTCAGGTATTCGCCCTCGGGGTGGTAGAGCGATACGGGATGATCTACCGGCTGATGTAGCTGGTGCAGGATGCGCACCGCCCTGCCCGCGTCTACCGCTGCGCCAAACACTACCTTGCGAAACAGATCGGCCGGCATGTGCTGGCTACAGCTGAAGGTAAAGAGCAGCCCCCCCGCCGGTAGGGCACGCAGGGCACTCAGGTTTATATCCTTGTAGCCCCGGCTGGCCTGGTCCACCGTCTTCGGGCTTTTGGTGAAGGCGGGTGGATCTAGCACAATCAGGTCGTACCGGCCGTGCTCCAGCCTGCGCAGGTGCTGGAACGCATCGGCCTGCAGCACCTCATAGTTTTGGGTCAGCCCATTCCGCTCAGCGTTCTGTTGGCACTGTAGTATTGCCCGTTCCATGGCATCCAGGCTCGTGGCCTGTGCCGCCCCCCCTGCCAGGGCATGCAGGCCAAAGCCACCTGCGTAGCTAAACACATCCAGTACCTTGCGGCCCTGTGCATAGCGGCGTACCAGGGCACGGTTTTCGCGCTGGTCTAGGAAGTAGCCAGTCTTCTGCCCGCCCACCAGGTCGGCCCCAAACTCCAGCCCCCCCTCGGAAAACCATAGTGCCTGCACCCCGCCCTGTAGCCAGCGGCCCTGTTCATCGGCCTCGGTTTGCACGGCCAGGTGCTTCAGCCCTTTTTGTACCAAGAAGGCCTGTACCACGGGCAGCAGGGCCTCTAGCCCGGGTGCCCGGGCCTGTATAGCGGCTGCATCGGCATACAGGTCTATTATCAGGCCGGGCAGGCCATCGCCCTCGCCGTGCACCAGCCGGTAGGCAGTGGTGGGGGTGGGCTGCAGGGGCATCAGCTGCTGGCGCAGCTGCCAGGCTGCCTCTAGCCTGCCTTGCCAGTAGTCGGTATCAAACAGGTGGCTTGTTTCGCCCAGATGGAAAATACGGCACCGCAGGTTCCGGCCCGGTGCCAGCCAGCCATAGCCCAGCACCTCGCCCAGATTTGTACACACCTGTACGATGGCGCCTGCTTCGTGGGTTTCTTCGCGGGCCACTGCCCCGCTGTATACCCAGGGGTGCCCCCGTAGGATGGATCGGTCTCGGCCAGACTTTAAGTAGAGGGCGGGATACATACCGCAAAGCTACGCAATTATGCACCTGCGGGCTGGGTACTTTCGGGCTTTGGCCTAGGGGGTAGGGATCAGCTGCCAGCGTCTACCCACCTGTGGGGATATAGACCTGTGCCGTTTAAAAACACCCGGGCCCCCGTGGAGGGGGGCCCGAACGCTAAAGAAAATGAAAGATGAAAACAGGAATGCTTTAGTATTGGATATGCACATCCATGATCACAAAGGTCTGGCTCCGGTTCTGGCTGTCGGTTACGATCAGCTGCATGTCATAGTGCGTGTCGGGGCCCAGGTCGGTGCTCTTCTGATAGGTCAGGGTTTCGTTCAGGGTATGGTTGGCAGTGGTCAGGTCCTCCAGGTGCAGCAGCTCTACCGGACCATTGTGCAGGGTTTTTGCATGGCCATCTGCGGCCTCCACCAGCAGCACTTCTATCTCCCGCAGGGTAGCGCCGCCATTGGCTGTTACTGTGCCGGTTAGCAGGCGGGTTTTGGTTAGCTCTTCCAGCTCAAAGTGTGCATGGTCTGTACCCCCGGTAATGGGGCTGCCGTCTTTGTTCAGCACAATGTTTGATACCGTGGGGAAGGCACTGTTGGTCAGCGTAACCTCTATTTCCAGGAAGGCAGCCTCATTTCCGCTCTGGTCCAGGGCGTTGATTATCAGGTCGTAGGCACCAGGCTGGTTGCTGGGCCGTGTCGGGATTTTCAGCGTTAGGGTGGTATCTCCTTTGCCATTCAGTTCCATTACGGCATCGTAGTCCAACGTATCTGTAGTGGTGTTGGTTTTGCCATGGGCATGGCCGTCAAAGGCATTGTGCAGGTCTACCTGCAGCTGGCTCAGGTTTTGGTTATCGGTCAGGCGCAGCGTTACACGCAACGTGTCTCCGGCCGCTACCGTGGCAGTAGCGCTCTCGGGGCTGATGAGGCTAATGACCGGGGCACTGGTGTCTTTCTTGTCCTTGTTGTCGTCGTCATCCCGATTGCAAGCCAGCACCAGGGGCGAGAGCAGTAGAATAAACAGGTACTTGAAGCGAAACATGATCTTTGGGTTTGGGTTAAGTGAAATTAATGCAACTGTGTTGCAAATATAATGCACGTACCTGTACACCTAGGTTAACGACTCATAAAAATAGTTAAAATCAAGGCATGAGGTATAACGCCCTACCCCGGTGTGTTACCGAGGCTTGACTATCAAGGTATAAGAAATTACCTTGTAAGTCAAGCCCCTAACTTCTAAGAAAACCTGCTAGTCAAGCCCCAACAGGAAAACGCATGAACAACTCCCTATTGATCTATCCGGAGCCAAAAGCCTGTACCTACCTGCATCAGGGCTTTGATAGTTGAGCGGAAGCTGCTAATTTCAGCCCGCCAAAAGCCCTATCTTTCGGGCCCATATGTAT
>JAJTIE010000065.1 GCA_021300195.1 Bacteroidota bacterium
CGGCCGCCCAGGATGTAGCCGCCATCGGTGGTCTGCTGCAGGGCGTTGAGCTCATCGCTACGACTTCCGCCCAAGGTTCGGTCCCATTGCTTGTTTCCGGCGGCATCCAGCTTCACTACCCAGTAGTCTAATTCGCCTCGGCTGTTTTGGCTCTTCTCAAAGCCCGCATCGGACGCAGACCGGCCGCCCAGGATGTAGCCGCCATCGGTGGTCTGCTGCAGGGCGTTGAGCTCATCGCTACGACTTCCGCCCAAGGTTCGGTCCCATTGCTTGTTTCCGGCGGCATCCAGCTTCACTGCCCAGTAGTCTAATTCGCCTCGGCTGTTTTGGCTCTTCTCAAAGCCCGCATCGGACGCAGACCGGCCGCCCAAGATGTAGCCGCCATCGGTGGTCTGCTGCAGGGAGGTCAAAAAATCCAAATTGCTGCCGCCCAGGGTTCGGTCCCATTGCACGGTAGGCTGGGCGTGGGCAGCCAGGGCGGCGAGCAGCAGGGCAAGGATGGCAAGCTGGGGGGTAGTATTCATGGGGGTGGGTAGAATCGACGTATGTCTACCAAAAGTAGAAGAATCAGACCCTGTAATCAATATAGATAGTCAGATTCATTTTAAATTCATGATAACGGTTTTTTCCAGTTTTGCATAGGCCGCTCCGGCTTCTTACTAAGTGGTTGTGGATGAGCACTCTATGGCCATCTGTTTAGACGGTCCGGGTCAGCGCCTGGCTGGCACAGAGAGGGCCAGCAGGCCCAGGTAGGTAAGCAGGCCGTTGATGAGCAGCAGCTCGAAGCCAAAGCTGTAGCCCCACCAGGTGGGGGCCTGTAGCTGTAGGCCCAGGCACAGCAGGGGGCACAGCAGGCACAGCAGGGGCACCCAGTTATCGCGCACGCGGCGCCGGCTTAGCAGGCCAAAGGCGAAGAGACCCAGCAGCGGCCCATAGGTATAGCCAGCCAGGCGCAGGGCCAGGTCTATGGCGCTGAAGCCACCGCCATCCAGCAGCCCGAAGCCCAGGATGCAGAGCAGGAACACCCCCGCCCACAGCAGGTGCACCCGGTGGCGGATAGCCCGGCCCCGCGCCTCGGGCAGGCGCTCGGTGCGCAGCACGTCCACACAGGTGCTGGTGGTTAGGGCTGTCAGGGTGCCATCGGCACTGTTGTAGGCAGCGGCTACCAGCCCCACCACTACGGCTATGCCCGCCAGCGGGCCTAGCTGCTGCAGGGCCAGCAGGGGGAAAAAGTGATCCGTAGCTGCTGGGGCTCGCCAGCCTATCTGGGCAGCATAGGTGTAGAGCAGCACGCCCAGGCCAAGGAAAAGCAGGTTGGCCAGCAGGATGAGCAGGCTGTACAGGTACACATTGCGCTGGGCCTGCCCCAGGCGGGGGATGCTCAGGTTTTTCTGCATCATGTCTTGGTCCAGGCCAGTCATTACCAGGGTGATGAAGATGCCCGATACAAAGTGCTTCCAGAAATAGTTGGGGGCAGTAGCATCCCACACCCAGATGCGCGCCAGGGGGCTGTGCAGCAGGCTGTGCCAGGCCGCCGGGCTACCCAGCTGCCCAAAGAGTAGGGCAAACACCAGGCTAGCTGCACCCAGCATCACCAGGGTTTGCAGTACATCGGTATAGAGCACGGTGCTGAGGCCACCCCGATAGGTGTACGAGAGGATAAAGCCCATGGTAAGCGTAGCGGTAAGCCAGAAAGGGATACCCAGCTGCGCAAAGAGCACTGCCTGCAGGACGCTGACAGCCAGGAAGAGCCGAACGGCTGAGCCCAGGCTGCGGCTGAGCAGAAAGTAAGCCGCCCCCACCAGGTAGCTATGTCTGCCATAGCGCAGGCCCAGGTAGCCGTAGATGGAGGTAAGCTGCAGGCGGTAGTAGAGCGGCAGCAGCACCTGGGCAATGAGCACATAGCCCACCATGTAGCCCAGTACCAGCTGGAAGTATTCCATCCCGTCGAGGCCCACCTTTCCGGGTACGGAGATGAAGGTGAGGCCACTAAGGCTACTGCCCACCATGCCGATGGCTACCAGCAGCCAGGGGGCCTTTCGTCCGGCCAGGAAGTACTGGCGCTGGGTATCCTGCTTACGGCGCTGGCTGAGCCAGCCCAGCAGGCTGATGAGGCCGAAATAGACGGCTAGCGATACAAAAATGGCAAAGGTGGAGATCACCCCCAAATATAACCGCCCTTGGCACTCCGTGGGAGTAGGCCACTGGCTGCCATGCCCTGTGCTCGCTTCTTCGGCTGATGGGCCTTACACCGAAGCCACCTTTTTTGCGTAGCGCTTGCGCTCGTTCTCGTCCAGGTACTGCTTGCGGATGCGGATGGTGGTGGGGGTTATCTCCACCAGCTCATCGCCCTCTATAAACTCCAGGCTCTGCTCCAGGCTGAGGCGCAGGGGTGGCTCCAGCAGGATGGCATCGTCTGAGCCGGATGCCCGTACGTTGGTTAGCTGCTTGGCCTTCTGCAGGTTCACCACCAGCTCTTCCGATCGGGGCGTTACGCCCACTACCTGTCCGCCATACACATCCTGGTTGGCCTCGATGATGAAGCGGCCACGGTCTTGCAGCTTGAAGATGGAGTAGGGGATGGCCGGGCCGGTGCCCTGGCTCACGATCACGCCACCGGGCCTGCCGGGTATCGGCCCCTTGTAGGGCTGGTACTCCATAAAGCGGTGGGCCATTACAGCCTCTCCGGCGGTGGCTGTCAGCACATCGCTGCGCAGGCCTATTATGCCCCGGCTGGGTATGTGGAACTCCAGGTGCTGTAGCTCACCCTTGGGCTGCATTACCACCAGTTCGCCCTTGCGCTGCGTGGCTAGCTCTATCACCTTGCCAGCGCTTTCCTCGGGCACGTCTACCACCAGGCTCTCTATCGGCTCGTTCCGCTGGCCGTTTATCTCCTTATACAGTACCTGGGGCTGGCCTACCTGTAGCTCGTAGCCTTCGCGGCGCATGGTCTCGATGAGTACGGCCAGGTGGAGCACCCCACGCCCGTATACCAGGAAGCTATCTGCACTCTCGGTGTCTTGCACACGCAGGGCCAGGTTTTTCTCGGTTTCCTTGTACAGGCGGTCTCGCAGGTGGCGGCTGGTTACCAGCTTGCCCTCTTTGCCGAAAAACGGACTGTTGTTTACCGTAAAGCGCATGCTCAGGGTGGGCTCTTCTATGCTGATTTGGGGTAGCGCCTCGGGCTGAGCGGCATCGGCCACCGTGTCGCCTATGTCAAAGCCTTCCAGGCCTACCAGTGCCACGATATCGCCACTCTCAGCCTGCTCTACCTTGATGCGGCCCAGGCCCGAGAAGGTTTGCACTTCTTTGATGCGACCTTTTAGCTGGGTGCCATCACGCTTCATCAGCACCACGGCCTGGCCCTCGCGTGCCTCGCCCCGGAATATGCGGCCAATGGCAATGCGGCCCACATAGCTGCTATAGTCCAGGCTGGTAACCTGCATCTGCAGGGGGCCTTCCTGTTTGGGTGCTTCGGGCACCTTTTCCAGGATCAGGTCCAGCAGCGGCACTATGCTGTCGGTAGGCTTATTCCAGTCGGGGCCAAACCACCCATGCTTACCCGAGCCAAACAGCACGGGGAAGTCCAGCTGCCGCTCATTGGCATCCAGGTTTACCAGTAGGTCGAATACGGCATCTACCGCCTCATCGGGCCTACAGTTGGGCTTATCCACTTTGTTCACCACCAGTATGGGGTTCAGGCCCAGCTCCACGGCCTTTTGGGTTACAAAGCGGGTTTGGGGCATGGGGCCTTCAAATGCATCCACCAGTAGCACACAGCCATCGGCCATGCGCAGTACGCGCTCCACTTCTCCGCCAAAGTCGGCGTGGCCGGGCGTATCCAGAATGTTAATTTTTACGCCCTTATACTCGATAGAGAGGTTCTTGGCGGTGATGGTGATCCCTCGCTCGCGCTCCAGGTCTCCCGAGTCCATAATTAGCTCGCCTACCTCTTGATTATCCCGGAAGAGGTTGCCGGCATGTACCATCTTGTCTACCAGGGTGGTTTTGCCATGGTCGACGTGGGCGATGATGGCGATGTTTCGGATTGATGTGGCCATATTTTTATGCTTCAGGCTGCAAAGTTCGGCTTTTTTCGGCGGAATTGGCAGTGCCTGCGTGGCATAAATGTGATAAACCTGTGTGTGGCCTATGCATGCTGTATCCGGTGTACCCAGGCACGGGCCTCGCGCATGGAGGAGAAGTAGCGCCACTCCACCCCTTTTGTCAGCCGCCCGTAGTAGTTTACACTCAGCTGGCCTATCTCGGCCCGCGGCACAATGAAGGCCTCGTAGCGCAGGCCCGCCTCATACAGCTGGGGGGTGTTTTCCTCCGCCGCGTAGCTCAGGTCTTCGGGTGCCAGCGCATGCAGCAGGCGGGTGTCGTATATGCCATTCAGCGCCTCAAACATCGGCCTATACTGCATGTACAGCAGCAAGTACACCTGTAGATAGCGCCGAAACGCCGCGCTAGAGATGCCCTTCCCTTCCTTAAAAATCATCTCCAGGCTGGGCGTAGGACGATGTAGCTGGATGGTTATTAGCTCATCATCTGCCAGTATCTCTACCTCTCTCAGGTTTGCCTTCGGTACCTCTTGCATGGGTAAATCTAAATATGCCTATGAAAAATACAGGATATTTTTGTTTAGTCAATAAATGATGTTAAAAAAATACGTGTCATTTATTGGCGGTGCTTTCCGGGTGCCGGCGCTGTTGGCAGCAGGTTCCCGCCAGTCCGCCGCATGGGTGCCCGCTCATCCCAATTTTTGCTTCATCTTGCCTGTAGCCAGGTATCTTTACGCATATGCAGAAAACCATCCGGCGTAGCCAGCTGTACTGGGCCTGCCAGCTGGGTGGGTGGGGTGCCTACACCCTTACCCTACTGGTGGTGAACATGGCCAGCACCCGGGGCCTAAGCCTGCAGCGTGCGCGAGACCTCTTGCCCTTTGTGGTGCTGCCAGTACTGGGGGTGCTCAGCACGCATTGTTTCAGGTGGCTTATCCGCAGGCAGGGCTGGCTCCGGCGTTCGCTGCCTTTTCAGATTTCGTGCATCCTGGTGTCCAGCCTTATCCTGAGCCTGCTCATCAATCTGGGGCTTGTCATCATCGCCTACCTGCTCTATGGCTACGAGCCGGAAGAATACACAGCCCTCAAGCTGTTCAGCAACTTTTTCAACCTGGCGGCCCTCTGCCTCATCTGGTCGCTCATCTACTTTGCCCTCCACTATTTTGCCCACTACAAGCAGGCCGAGATAGCGCGCCTGAAAAAGGAAGCCGACCTGCGCGCCATGGAGCTGCACACCCTGCGTAGCCAGATCAATCCGCACTTCATCTTCAACGCACTGAATTCCATCCGTGCCCTGGTGGCAGAGCGCCCCCCCCTGGCACAAGAGAGCCTGACGCGGCTGAGCAAGCTGCTACGCAACAGCCTGTACAGCAACCAGCAGGAGCGCATCCCCCTGAGCGAGGAGCTAGCAGCGGTGGCCGACTACCTGGCGCTGGAGGGGATACGCTATGAAGAAAAACTAAGCTGGCACTGCACCCTGGCCGACGAGCTGCATGCCTGGCCTGTGCCGGTGCTCAGCATCCTTACCCTCGTAGAGAATGCCATAAAGCACGGCGTAGCCCGGCAGCTGGCCGGGGGCTATGTGCGCATACAGGCCACCCTGGAGGCAGATACCGACCGGCTGTGCGTAGAGGTGCGAAACAGTGGCCCCCTGCACCCGGCCGGCCCCGGTGCGGGCCTGGGCCTGCAGAACATTCGAGACCGGCTGCGTATCCTGTACGACAGCCACGCCAGCTTTTCTCTGACCCAAGCCACAAACCCGGAAACCGGGCAGGCAGAGGTGCTAGCCCGCCTGCTGCTGCCCCGCCAGCGCGTACTATCGCTGCTGGAGGGGGCGGCCAGGCCGGGGGCTGATCCGGCAGATAACCTGCCTATGATTTGATACCGCTAACCCCAAACACATGAAATGGACAGCTGTAATAGTAGACGATGAGCGCCTGGCCCGGCAAGAACTGAAGCGCCTGCTGGCGGAGCAGCCGATACCGGTGCAGGTGCTGGGCGAGGCCGCCCATGCCGAAGAAGCCCTGCAAGTGCTGCGAGAGAGCGAGCCCGACATCCTGTTCCTTGACGTACAAATGCCAGGCAAGTCGGGTTTTGAGCTGCTAAAAGAGCTGGAGCCCATGCCCCCCTACCTGATTTTTACCACGGCCTATGATGCACATGCCCTGCGGGCCTTCGAGGTAAATGCGCTGGACTACCTGCTGAAGCCGATAGCGCCAGACCAGCTGGCCAGGGCCCTGCAGCGCCTGGGCAAAACGGCAGACGAAGAGGCCCCCGACGGCCTGCCCGAGAAGCAACTGCGCGAAGACGACCAGGTGTTTCTGAAAGACGGAGACCGCTGCTGGTTTGTAAAACTAAAAGACATCCGCCTGTTTGAGAGCGTAGGAAACTACAGCAAGGTCTTCTTTGAAGACCAGCACCCGCTGATCCTGCGCTCGCTGAATGCGCTGGAGAAGCGGCTGGATGCGCACCTGTTTTTTCGCGCCAACCGCAAGCAGCTGGTAAACCTGCAGCACATACACAAGGTAGAGCCCTGGTTTAGCGGGGGCCTGCTCCTCACCCTGTCAGACAATAGCCAGATAGAGGTAAGCCGCCGCCAGAGTGGCAAGATGAAGGAACGCCTGAGCCTGTAGGCCTGGCCGGTGCCGCCCCCCAGCCGGCAAGGCGGAGATATGGCTACATTGCGCTAATTTGCAAGATGATTGCCGCCTGGTCTCCCCAGCAGATAGCCCGGCTGCCGGGCATCCGGCTGCTACAGGGTCCCGGGCAGCTGCCCATCTGGCACTACGCCTACGACAGCCGGAAACTACCCGCCCGGCCTGGGCATACGCTCTTCCTGGCCCTAGCGGGCCCCAGCCGAGACGGCCATGCCTATGTACAGGCCGCCTATGCTGCAGGTGTGCGCATGTTCTGGCTTAGCCATCCGGTAGCCCTGCCGCCAGATGCCAGTGTGCTACAGTCGGCCAGTGTGCTACAGGGGCTGCAGCTGCTGGCGGCACACCACCGCGCCCAGTTTCGCATACCGGTCATCGGCATTACCGGCAGCAACGGAAAAACCATTGTGAAAGAATGGCTGGGTAGCCTGCTGGCTGGCTGGCAGCTGGCCAAAAGCCCCCGCAGCTACAACAGCCAGCTGGGTGTGGCCCTTAGCCTGCTGGCGCTGCGTCCGCATCATCAGCTGGCTATCATAGAGGCGGGCATCAGCCAGGCAGGCGAGATGCAGCGCTTGGCCGATATGATCCGGCCCAGCTGGGGTGTCTTTACCGGCCTGGGCGATGCGCACGACGAGGGCTTTGCCGATAGAACCGAGAAGCTGGCCGAGAAGCTGAAGCTGTTTGCCACCTGCGAGCGGGTATATGCCCCCGAGGCCTGGGCCGAGCAGATAGACCGCCCCCTGGTGCGCCTGGGCAGCAGCCCGGCGGCAGACGCACAGCTGCTGGCCGCCACACCGCAGGCCGAGGGCTGGGCGCTGGCGCTGCGCTACCGGCAGCAGCAGCATAGGCTATACCTGCCCGTATCGGCCCCCCACGCACCCCAGAACCTGCTGGCCGCCTGGGCCGTGGCCTATGACCTGGGTGTGGCACCCGGGCTGCTGCAGGAGCACGTGCGGCTGCTGCGGCCCGTACAGATGCGCATGGAGATGCTGACGGACAATCCGGAGCTAACCATCCTGAGTGATGCCTACAATGCCGATGCCAGCAGTGTGAGCCAGGCTTTCCAGTGGCTGGCGCAAGACCGCAGCCAGCCGGGCAAGCACCTGATCCTGACCGACCTGGAGCACCAGGGCCAGCAGCAGCGCGCCGTGCAGGCCCGCCTGCTGCAAGAGGCTCAGGCCCTGTTTGGCAGCGAAATCACCCTCATTGGCCCGGTCTTTCAGGCACTGGCACCGCCCCACATCCCGGCCTATGCCGAGGTAGATGCCCTGCTGGAACACTGGGACTACAGCCGCTACGTGGGCAAAACGGTGTTGCTCAAGGGTGCCCGCCTGTTCCGGCTTGAGCGCCTGATTCCCTACCTGAGCCAGCGCCCCAGCCAGACCGAGCTACAGATAAACCTGGGTGCCATAGCACACAACCTGCGCGTGCTGCGCCGGCAGCTGCCTGCTGGCACGGGCCTGCTGGCTATGGTAAAGGCCTCGGCCTATGGCAGCGGCAGCTGGGAGGTGGCCCACCTGCTGGAGGAGCAGGGCGTAGATGCCCTGGGCGTGGCCTACCTGCAGGAGGGTATCGCCCTGCGAAAAAAAGGGGTGCAGGCCCCTATTCTGGTATTCAATAGCCTGGATGCAGCGGCAGACCAGCTGCGGGCCTACCGCCTGGAGCCGGTGGTGGGCAGCCTGGCCGAGCTGGAGAAGCGCCTGCAGCAGCACCTGCCCCTCCACCTGGAGCTGGACACGGGCATGGGCCGTATGGGGCTGCTGCCAGCTGAGGTGCCCGCAGCCCTACAGCTGCTGGCTGCCACGCCTGGTGCCCTGCACTCGGTGTTTACCCACCTGGCAGCGGCAGAGGATCCGGCCCAGGATGCCCTTACCCACCGCCAGCTGGCTCAGTTTGAGGCCGAGCTGGCCCGCATCCGTGCGCTGGCCCCTGCCGTAAAGGCACATGTGCTGAATAGTGCGGGCCTGCTGCGCTTTGCCACCCATGCGCACGACTGGGTGCGCCTGGGCCTGGCCCTCTACGGCATCCCCCCCGCCGATGCCTGCCCCTGGCCCCTGCAGCAGGCCGCCAGCCTGTACACACACATCATACGCCTGGCTACCTACCCGGCAGGGCAGGGGCTTAGCTATGGCCACCGCTTCGTTACCCAGCGGCCCAGCCGCATAGCCACCCTGCCACTGGGCTATGCCGATGGCATACCGCGTGCCATGCAGGGGGCCATGGTAGAGGTGCTAGGTACGCGCTGCCCCATTGTGGGGGCCATCTGTATGGACCTAATGCTGGTAGACGTAACCGAGGTGCCTGCAGCCCAGGTGGGCAGCCCGGTGCTGATATTCGGGCCCAGCCTACCCCTTACCCAGCAGGCTGCCGCAGCAGGCACCATTGCCTATGAGCTGATAGCCGGCATAAGCCCCCGTGTGCGCCGGTGGTTTTACCGGGAATAGTTGTATCTTAGCTTATAACTAACTTGATGAACCATGCTGGACGAAGAAATGCTGGGCCAGCTAAGGATGCTGGCCGAGGATGACCCCGCCTTTATTCAGGAGATGCTCGCCGCATTTGCCGAGCAGATGCAGGCTGGGCTGCCCGAGCTGGGTGCCCTGGTGGCAGCTCGCCAGGCCGAGGCAGCCCGCCGAATGGCCCACGCCCTGAAAGGTGCCGCACTCAACATGGGGGCTCGTACCCTGGCACTACACTTTCGGAACATCGAAGAGCAGGCACCCGCTCCCGCAGACTGGCAGACCCTGGAGCCCCGCATTGGCCACGACTGTGAAGAGACCATCCGGCAGCTAAATGCCTACTTTGGCCTGCACTAGGCCTGCGGCTGTCATCTTATGAATAAAACTGTACTTTTGTTTTCATCCCTTTGGTCTAGCTCCACTTCTATGCGTCGTTTTATTCTAGCTCCGGTTTGTAGTGCATTCCTCAGCCTGCTGTGCCTGCACGGTGCAGCTGGGCAGAGCGGGGTAGGCTACACCAGTGTGTACCTCTCCGGCGGACTGAACGCCATAAACTTTACCGACCTGAATGACCGCCTGAAAGAGAACAACCTGCCCGAGGTAGGTAGCATGGCCTACGGCGGTTCATTCGGCGTTTACAGGGCCATAGACGGCAGGGTTATCGTAGGCCTGGAGGGAACCCTCTATGCGAGCCAAAATAGAGAAGACAGCCTAAGGAGCAACCTGCTGGGCGGCTACGGCCTGCTCCAGGTGGGCTATAGCCTGGTACACAAGCGGTGGCTGGAGTTCTTCCCCCTGGTGGGGGTGGGCTATGGCTCCATGCGGATAGGGGTGCGGGCCGACCTGCCCGAGGGTTCTTTTCCGGATAATGTGAGCGGCCCCGGCAACGTACGCGAGCTGACAAGCCGCGGACCCGTTATCCTGCTCGGTGCCGGTGTTCAGGCCCGCTTTGGCCAGCGAAACGGCTACTACCTGGGGGCACGCGCCGGCTATGTAAACATGGGAAACAGCGGCTGGCGCTACAGCGGCGGCCAGCTGACCGATGCCCCCACTGCCTCCAGCAGCAGCTTCTTTCTGAACCTAACGCTGGGCATGTTTCTGCACGACCTGTACTAGGATTGGGCCGGCCTGTATGGGCGCGTAACACCCCTGCCTGCCCCACAGGGCAGGTAGCTAGACGTAGGCTGGGGCAAAAATGCCTAGCTTTACGCACTCCTAAGATTAACACGAAAATGAATATACTGGTGCTGGGAAGCGGGGGGCGCGAGCATGCCCTGGCGTGGGCGTTGGCTCGTACGGAGCGGGTGTATATCGCCCCGGGCAATGCGGGTACGGAAGCTGTGGGGACAAACCTGGCCCTGGACCCC
>JAJTIE010000066.1 GCA_021300195.1 Bacteroidota bacterium
CCCCCCCCCCCCCCGCGCTTTATAGGCAAATTTGTGGCAGTCTTGCTTTGCCTCACAGCCTTTAACAACGCCCGGGCATTTACGCTCATTGGCCCCTATGAGTTTTTACAGACCTATCTGGGCCTCCTGGGCGGACAGGATAGCCTGAAGAACGTACCGGCTGCCATAGATGCCGAAGGGAAACTCGCCTTGGCTGGGTCTTCCACCCACGATAGAGGAAATCAGGGCATAAATATTGTAGTTCGCCACTTTGACAGCAAACTAAAGCTGGAGTGGCAAAAAAGCTGGAACTTCCAGGGTGCCAGCAATGACTTGGCCACAGATCTGGTAATAGACACAGACGGAAACGTGTATGTGCTGGGCTATAGCAACCCGCAGGGCGGAGACCTCAGCAGGCTGATTGTGCTGAAGTATCGTGGCACAGACGGTACCCTGCTGTGGCAGTATACCTATGGCGTGAGCAGCGGTTCCCCCAATCGAGTGTACGGCACCCGCCTGGCCGTGGATGCTAGCAAGAACGTATACATTTCCGGCTACGAGGCGGCTGTAAACAGCCCCTATCACTTCTCCATGATGACCAACCCGCAGAGCATAGGTGCAATACATCCCGACCTGGACATGCTGTTGCTAAAGGTAAATAGCAACGGAACCGGGGCCTGGGTAAAGCGCTGGCAGCCCGCAGGTGGGCAGAGCCTGCCTACGGATGTATCGATAGCGCCAGACGGATCTGTGTACCTGACGGGTACACTGAAAGATGCCACGTATTCCAGCGATATAGTGGTGTACAAATACAATGCCGCCGGCACCCAGCTGTGGATGCGCCACTATGGCCATGCCGGCAGCGAGCTGGACTATGCCGTGCGCACAATGGCAGACGGAGCCGGAGACCTGTATATAGCTGGACTGACACGCACCGGTACCGACCGAGATCTGCTGGCTATAAAATACACGGCTGGCGGCACGCTGGACTGGGCCCTGACCTACGAAGCACCCAATACGGCTGCCAACGACTGGGCAAATAGTGTAGTAGTAAAGAATGGCTATGCCTACATAAGTGGCACCAGCAACGAGGATGTGGTGGCCATGAAGATACAGGCCACAGATGGTACCCCCCAGTGGACCCAGCGCTGGAATGGAGGCAAGGGAGCAGCCGGTACCGCAGATAGCCTGAACAGCCTGGACCGCCCATACGGCCTGGTGGTGAACGACAGTGGAACCGTGTTTGTGGGCGGCTATAGTGCACGTACGGCAAATGATACCACAAAATTCTTTATGGTACAGTATGACCGCAAGGGCGAAACGGTGGCCAGCAGCCAGTACAATTCTGAGGCTCAGCTATTTGGCATCATTCCTGCCTTCATCTTCAAGGGTATGACACAAGACACGCGCGGCCACATGTACATGCTAGCCGCACACCGAAACCAGACGAACGGCTTGTACGAATGGAATATCCTGAAGTATGGGGATGTGTCGCAGATCCTGAGCCAGAATAAATCAACCGTGCGAACGGTGGAAAGCCGCATAGCCCGGGCCATGGTGTGCCTGATGCAGAACCCCAGCATGCGGGCAGCCATAGCTGACCAGATACTGAACCATAGCCCCGCAGAACTGGACTATGCCCAATACTACAGCACCCTGATGGATGCGATACCCGGCTTTACTACCGCTATACGTAGCTGCTACCTGGCCACGGGGGCCAGTGTGGCCCAGGCCGACTCGCTGCAGCTGCTAATGCGCGGCTATGTGATAGACGACCTGGCTATGCTACCCACCCTGCGCATCCCCCAGCTGGATAGCAGCTACTTCTATATGGGCTGCGGCAACCCCCGGGTGCCCGAGCGCGTAGCGCATGTAACCACCTACCGGGGTGCGCCCACCTTCCCCTACTATACAGCCAGCGGCCAGCCACGCACCGAAAGCCTGGCCCCCACACCCGCTACGGAGAATAAACAGGAGCAAGTACCCACCTGGTATGTAGAACCCAAGCCAAACGCCGGAGCCCGTGTGGTGCAGAGCCAGCCACGCAACGCGGGAGAGATACCCGTGGTGGTTACCGTGCTGGGGGTGTACCCACCCATCTCGCTATCAGGAAACGAAAGGTTTTGGGCTAAATGTGCGCCATCAACTAATTCTACGATTAGGAATTGTATTGGCAGTAGAGATCCCAATTGCAGAATACAAGTAGTGGAGTGTGTGCCTGGGGGGACTGTACAATTAGTTGTTTCAAATCGCTGTGGTAGAACAGGGCTATTTAATGACGATTGCTCGAAATCTGCCGTACATATTAGAAGCGATGATGGCGGACCCGGCAATTCATATGAATGGGTAGATTAATGTTGAATTATAAAAAATGAAAATATTTTATTTCTTAATTTGCATTACGTTGTTAACTTTTTGTCTGAAAAATGGATCAGCTCAGCCGATACTATTTCAGAAAAATAAGTACGAATTCACCTTGCAATCTACCACAGATTGGGATGAATTTTCAATTCTGAAGACCTGTCAATTCTGGAATGGTTTACTCTATTTCCTGGATGAAGAACAAAAGTGTTATCGCGCGTATCGAGGGTTTGAACTAGTAGATAGAATAAACCTTCCAAAAATAATTTCCTCAGACTGCCATATAGGCGATGATTCGTTGATCCATTGCGTCGAGGCCTTTGCTCCAGTTTTAAGGACTTATTCCCTGGAGGGAAGGAAAATGGGAAAAACACGGCTCAAGCTTAAAGAATTTGAAGGCTTGGTAAATTTTACTCATTATGAGGCATTTAGAAATGCAGCCGACAATGTATTTCAAAAGGATAGCATCCTTATGGTAACCATACCCTTTGTTGCCAAGGCCAGAGAAAAGGGTATGCATACTATCGAGAAAACTGGGGTGATCGTATGGAGAGAGGATCATAAAATGCCAGCCTATTTTTTGCTAAATGGAGAGGTGGATTATATCCTGAATCATGACAATAAAATTTACCTATTTCCTATTCTTGGACTCGGTTATTCTGTCTACAACCTGACATCCCATTCTTTTGATAATGTGCTCCCATGCTATACACATTTTGATCTTGAGGGATCAAACTCTGGCATCCCTTTTTTTATTGACGATAAAATTTATAGCTATCAGCATGTGTGGCAGAATGATCGATGGGATTCCTATTTTTGCGAAAGGAAGAATCCCGATAAGGTAGACTGCTTGTCTTGTATACCTGCTAATTCAGATGAATATGTTATTAATTATTATGTACATAATGTAGAAGAAAGGTATTTTGATTTTATTTGGATTCCTGGTGATAATCTTGTGAAGATAAGCAGATGTTACTATGAGCTATCTGACGATTAAGTATAGTTGTTATACAGTAGAAGCAGCAGTGCATGTTCTCTGTACGAAAAGCCCTGTTATTATCTAAAATTCCAGTGCGGAAGAACCGGACTGTTTAATAATCAACTGCTCAGGCGAAGCTCAGGCCGTCACAATTCGAAATTCAACTCAATAGCTGAATTATGAAAATCTCTCTTTTCATTCTTTTTCTTGTCTCGCAATCTATGTGCCAGCTTTCCCTTCAGGATACGTCTAGAATTATGTATAAGCTGGCCTATCCGTATTCGGACTTTTATTCCATTAGGCCGCAGCAGAATGGAGATAAGCTGTACATGCTCTTTGCCGAAGAGCAGGTCATCCGGATATTCGAATCGGGTACCCGGACGGACTCCATTCTGCTGAGCGATTATCAGACAAAGAGAAGATTCCGGGATTTTTATGTAAAGGATGAAATCTTTTATCTGCTAGACTCAAAGGAGCCCTTGGTATACACCGTTGGAAAAGATCGCCCGCTTAGGCGCTATGCAAGGTTTGACAGGAAAAGAACATTCCCTGATAGTGTGTTCGCGCAAGTATCGGTGCCTGTTCTTCTTGACTATAACTGGTTTTCGAATTGGAACAGATTGCTTGTGAGCACAGATAAAACCATTGCATTCTTTAACCCAAATACGACTCCATCCGGGTTTTCAAGTATCTATATTTCACGGCCTTTACATGAGCCGGAATACTACGTTGTTGAGTCTACAATCGAGTATGCTATAGAGGCTGGAGATTCTATTTGTTTCTTTTCGGGAGATAAACTGCATTATTATTCATACAAGGAGGGTAAGTTAAGTAAAAGATCAGTTTGTTCGGATTACCAGGGCAAACTACAATTTTGTACTTTTTTCAGGCCCTTCCGGATGCATGATACCTGGTACTCATTTATGGTGGATCGCTGTGCCGAGGAGACGTATGTGTGCGAGCGAATTGTATCGGGCTCTAATCCTGATGGATGTCTGCATTGCCAGCGATCTGATCCTGAGTCATTTCTTGCAGATTTCTATGAGCACAATCAGGCCGGTAGTTTTTTTGAGTATTTAAGCTATTCAGACAAAGCGGGATTAGCAGCAAAACGCATTTATTATTCCGTTTCAAACTCTAGAATCAGATAAAAAAACCAACCATGACACGTTTTCTACCCATTGCATTTTTGCTATGCAGTTTTGCCCAGGCGCAAGACTTTAGCACCACACCGGCACCTGCGCCGTATTACCAGAGCCAATACGAAAATGGCGGCCAGTTTCAGGTAATGCGCTACCGGGAGCAGGGCACAGTGGACGAGCAGCGCACGGCCGGACGCCAGTATGCTGATCAGCCCCTGGCGGACCAGCCAGCCTACCATGAACAGCAGCTACAGCTGGCCGAGGGTGTGCAGTTGCTCGCTTTTCGCTTGGTATCGGGTACCCAGCATGCCTTTGCCGAGCGTACCTACCGCACGCAAGACGAGAGCACCACCATTGTACTGAAACGCAGTGGGGGCACGGAAGACAACGCACCCCAGCCCCTGGCTGAGTATCCCCAAACCGAGGAACTGACTGCGGCGGGTATACCGGAAAGTACGGAAATGCCTGTGCGCTTGTACCCCAACCCGGCTGTGGGCTATGTGCAGCTGGAGGTGCCAGCCGGACATAACCTCCGTTTCCGGCTATCCGACATGCAAGGCCGACAGATTAAGCTTCAGCAGCTGGCGGATCAGGCTGACTCGATCGCTGTATACCAGCTAAGCCTGGACAAGCTACAGCCAGGAACTTACATCTACACCGTCGAGGGGGATAATTTCCGATCGGTAGGTCGCTTGCTTGTGCAATAAACCCCGTGGCAAGCTGTAATAATAAGGGAGCCTCCGGCTAGGGAGCCCAAGCAGGAGGGCATGTTCCGATTCCTCATTTATGTATGGGGGATATTTACAAAGAAAGCCCGACACAGTGTCGGGATTTCTTTGTTTAGGTCATCTGCCTCGCTGGCCGACTTCCCCGCTGCTACCGTCGAAAAGCCAGAGCGGGTGTGGCTACGCCCGTTCCGTTTGTGTGCAGCCGTCTCGGCTTGCTTTTCGGGAACCTGGCTTTCTGCTTTTACGCACTTGGCCCAGGGGGGGGATACAGAAACAAAAAAGCAGGAAAGGACAACGATTTGCCTTCCCTGCTTGAGTTTTTCCGCTGGGCACGAGGGCCAGCGGTATGTGGGGCTTTACAGGTTGCCGCGGCGGCCCTGCTCGCGTTCTATGGACTCAAAAAGTGCCTTGAAGTTGCCTTCGCCAAAGCTATAGGCACCCTTGCGCTGGATGATCTCATAGAACAGGGTGGGGCGGTCTTCTACCGGTTTGGTAAACAGCTGTAGCAGATAGCCCTCTTCGTCGCGGTCTACCAGTACTTTCAGCTTGCGTAGCACCTCCACGTCTTCGTCTATTTCGCCCACGCGCGCCTTCAGCTCTTCGTAGTAGGTGTCGGGCACTTCCAGAAACTCCACCCCGCGCTTGCGCAGCTCGGTAATGGTGTGCACAATGTCATCGGTGGCCATGGCTACGTGCTGCACACCCGCCCCCTGGTAGAAGTCGATGTATTCCTCTATCTGGCTTTTTTTCTTGCCTTCAGCCGGCTCATTGATGGGGAACTTGATGCGGCCATTGCCATTGGCCATCACCTTGCTCATCAGGGCACTGTACTCGGTGCTGATCTGTGCGTCGTCAAAGCTCTTGATGGCCGTGAAGCCCAGTACGTTTTGGTAGAATTCTACCCAGGTGTTCATCTGGCCCCAGTCCACATTTCCCACACAGTGGTCTACATAGCGTAGGCCCACAGGGCCTGGGCGATAGTTAGGCTCCCATTTTTCGTATCCGGGCAGGAATAGGCCCTTGTAGTTTTTCCGCTCTACGAAGATGTGCACGGTGTCGCCGTAGGTGCGAATGCCACTGCGTACCACCTCGCCGCTACCGTCTTTCTCCACGGTGGGCTCCATAAAGGCTTTGGCGCCTCGTTTGGTTGTTTCTTCAAAGGCACTTTTTGCATCATCTACCCATAGGGCAAGCACCTTTACGCCATCGCCATGCTTGCGGACGTGGTCGGCCATTTCGCCATCGGGCTGCAGGGGGGTGGTCAGCACAAAGCGAATCTTGTCTTGCATCAGCACATAGCTGGCATATCGCTTCTCGCCTGTCTCGGGCCCCTTATAGGCCAGGGGTTGGAAGCCGAAGGCAGTTTGGTAGTAATGGGCGGCCTGCTTGGCGTTGCCCACCCAAAACTCTACATAGTCGGTACCGTTGATGGGCAGGAAGTCCTTCGCGCCTTCGAATCTTTTCTCTGTGATTGGATAGGGATTTTGCATGACGTCTTTGTTCAGTTTAATGACAGAATAAAAACAGGGCTATACACAAAGATACGTCTTTTTGGGGGTAGCTTTTTATGACATTGCGCAGCTTTACACATTTTCTGTGGCCGCCGAACGGCTTGGGCTGCGGATGGCTTAGGGCCGGGTAGGTACAAAGGCCACCTTGGCCAGCTCGCCTTGCCGGAACTGCAGGATGTGTACCCGCTGATTGGAGTAGGCCTGCCCGAATGCGTAGGCCTGGTTGATGCCCTCGAATGCGGGGGCATCTCGCATGGCTTCCTCGGGTTTGGTGTAGGGGGTAGCCCGTGCCAGGTTGTGCGCTGCCAGGCGCACCAGGTCATAGCCCTGAAATACGTAGATGGTGGGCGGATTGCGGTACGTACTTTCGTGCAGCACCCGCACCTTGTTGTACTGGATGGTGTCGTGCTTGGGCGCATACGCATCGGAGATGTAAGTGCGCATGCTACTCAATAGTTGCTTGTTCAGGCCGTTATACACGCTCCACTCGGGCAGGCCCAGTATGGGGGTGCTTATGTGGTCTTGCTGCAGCTGGCGTACATAGGTGCGCACCAGGCTTTCATCGGTCATGGGCATGTACAGGCAGTGCCAGCTGCCATCGGCCAGCAGCCCGCTTAGGGCCTCCGGGCTATGGGTTTCTGTTGCCAGCACCCGTACCTCCACCCCGGGAGGAAACTGGCTGGCGAAGTCTTCTACATAAAAGCTGTGTGTGCCTGGCCCCTTCAGGATCAGTACACGCCGGGGCGAGAAGCTCTGGCGGGCATAGGCTGCCAGCTGCCGGATGCAGGTGCTGGTGGTGGGGTTGGCCAGGTAGCTACGCTGATGGCCCTGTACCAGGCTTTCGCTGGGCGACAGGGGGATAAGGTGGAGGGCCTCTGCCTGGTCGGCATAGTCGGCCAGCACGCGGCTGGGGCTGTTGTATATCTCACCAATGATTACATTGGGCTGCCAGGGCCCAATTTCTTCGTCCACTAGCTGTTGGGTTACACTTTTGCTCTTGTGGCTGTCCCACACCCGTAGGTCTATGCCGGTGTAGTAGGGGAAGCGCTCGTTCTCCAGTGCCAGCCGCATACCAGCCAGTAGGTCAAAAGCCCATTCGGCCTGAACCTTCAGGCTTGGGTTCGGCCCCACAATCTCAAAGGGCAGGACCACGGCTATCTTGAGCTGGGCTTCTTGCAGTTTTGCATTCTGCCCGCCCAGGCGCTGTAGGCGCGCGCTCAGCTTGCCCCCATTACGCTGGGTATATTCGTCCAGGTACTTTGCCAGTTGCGGTGTATCGCCTTTTCGGAATAGCTGCAGGCAAATGGCCTCATTTACCAGGTTCAGATAGGAAGGGCGCACGATTTGGTAGTATCCTTTCAGGAAGTCCAGGCTAGCCTCATAGAAAAAGAAGTTCTGTAGATGCGCTTCGGCTGTCGCTTTCAGGCTATCGTCCTGGCTTTTTTGTATCAGGTTCATGAGTACAAATAGGCCTCCGGCTTGTTTTTCGGTTTTCCGCAGCATCAGCAGGCTTTTGTGCAGCTGGGCATCTTCCTCGTAGGGGTTGCCAGGGTAGTTGAGCAGCAGTTTTTGGAAATGCTGGATGGCTGAATCGTAGTTGTTGAGATAGTAGTAGCTAAGGCCGGCCATGTAGGTGGCGCTTAGGGTACGCTGGTTCGCCTCTCGCTGCAGCAGTAGCTCAAAATAGCGCGCGGCGTTGTCATACTCCCGCTTTTCAAATACCTCTATGGCGGATTGGAACATGCGCTCGGCCTTTCGGTCTTCCTGCCACAGCTGGCCCAGGCCAAATAGGGGAAGGAAGCATAAAAGTAGTAGCGTAGAGATACGTATCATGCAGGCGAGGTTTAGGTTAGGGGGCGGCGATGCTGGGCGTTTATTCCCATTCTATGGTGGCCGGTGGCTTGGAGCTGATGTCGTACACCACCCGGTTGATACCCTTTACGGTATTGATGATCTTGTTGGACACCTTGGCCAGGAAGTCGTAGGGCAGGTGTGCCCAGTCTGCCGTCATGCCGTCTATGCTGGTCACGGCCCGCAGGGCTGCCACGTTTTCGTAGGTGCGCTCGTCGCCCATTACCCCTACCGAGCTTACCGGTAGCAGTACGGCAAAGGCTTGCCACACTTGGTCGTACAGGCCGTGTTCACGCAGTGCGTTGATAAACAGGGCATCGGCCTCTTGCAGAATCCGCACCCGTTCGGCTGTTACCTGGCCGGGTATGCGGATGGCCAGGCCCGGGCCCGGGAAGGGGTGGCGGCCTATCAGTTGTGCGGGGGCTTTCAGCTCGGCACCCACCCGGCGCACCTCGTCTTTGAACAGGTAGCGCAGGGGCTCTACCACCTTCAGGTGCATCTGTTCGGGCAGGCCGCCCACATTGTGGTGGCTCTTGATGGTGGCGCTGGGGCCGTTTACGCTCACGCTCTCTATTACGTCTGGGTAGATGGTGCCCTGTGCCAGCCAGCTCACGTTTTCTATTCGGTGGGCCTCATCCTGGAATACCTCTATAAACACCCGTCCGATGGCCTTGCGCTTGGCCTCCGGGTCTGTTTGTCCGGCCAGTGCCGTCAGGAATCTTTCGCTGGCATCTACCCCGGTTACATTTAGGCCCAGGTCTTTGTAGCTGTGCAGCACCTCCTGGTACTCGTCCTTGCGCAGCAGGCCATTGTTTACAAAAATGCAGTGCAGGTGCTTGCCTATGGCCCTGTGCAGCAGTAGGGCTGCCACCGTGCTATCCACGCCCCCGCTCAGGCCACACACCACGTGGTCTTGGCCCAGCTGGGCCTTCAGTTCTGCCACGGCGCTGCCTACAAAGTGGGCTGGGGTCCAGTCGCCCTGCGCGCCACATATCCCGTACACAAAGTTTTGCAGCATCTGCAGGCCCTGCCGCGTGTGCGTAACCTCGGGGTGAAACTGCAGGCCAAACAGGGGGTTTTCGGCGTGTGCAAAGGCAGCAACGGGTATGTCTTCGGTACAGCCTATGGCCCGGAAGGCTGGGGGTAGCTCCAGGATGTGATCTCCATGGCTCATCCACACCTCTGTAGCGGCTTCCAGCCCATGCAGGATGGGGCTATTGCCCTCCAGTAGGCTCAGGTGTGCCCGGCCGTACTCGCGCACCTGGCTGGCCTCCACCAGCCCACCCAGCTGCTGTGTAATGAGCTGGGCTCCATAGCAGATGCCCAGTACAGGCAGGTGCTGGGGTAGGGCACCCAGGTCTAGCCAGGGCGCACCCGCCTGCCGCACCGAGGCAGGCCCACCGCTGAGGATAATGCCTGCTATGCCGTGCCAGCTATCGGGCTGCCTGTTGTAGGGTACAATCTCGGAATACACATTCAGCTCGCGAACCCGCCGCGCTATCAGCTGGGTGTATTGCGAGCCAAAGTCGAAAATAAGGATACGCTCTGCCACGGCGCAAAGATAGGCATTCCTCCCCTTGCATGTGGTGCGTGCCGAGGCCAAAGATTATTAGGTGTCACAGGGGGGCCTTGCAGCCTGGGTTTTAGCGCAAGTTGTGGTACAGCGCGCGTGTCGTACCACTTTGAGCCGGAACTTAGCGCCCACAGGCGTTGTCTTCCCTTTTGTTCATTTCAACCCCATGCGGCTCATACTCCTCTGCTTTTTTGTTTCGGGCTTGGCCACGGCTCAGCAGCCCGATACATTGTGCCTGTCTCCGGTGGAACTGGAGCTGTATACCGCCCTGATGCAGTACCGTGCCCAGCACCGCCTGCCACCCGTCTCGCTCAGCCACTGGCTAACAAAGACGGCCCGGCTACATGCCCGCGATGTGGTAGAAGAGCGGGTGATAAAAGGCCGCTGCAACGCGCACAGCTGGAGCCCAGCCGGCCCCTGGACCCCCTGCTGCTATACGGACAACCACAAGGCGGCCCGCTGTATGTGGGACAAGCCGCGCGAGATAAGCCACGGGGTGTATGCCGGCACGGGTTTCGAAATAGCCTTTACCTACGGCACCGACCTGGCCGCAACGGAGATTGCCGATGCAAGCCTGGCGCTGAAGGGCTGGCAGCAAAGCCCGGGGCACAACAGCGTTATCCTGAACCTGGGCAGCTGGAAGCAGTCTGGCTGGAAAGCCATAGGCATAGGCATATACCGGGGCTATGCCTGTGTATGGTTTTCCACCGAGGCAGACCCCCTGGGTGTAGATAATTGCCCCACTCCATATCCCGATTGATATAGCCAGCCGATGGGCACCGAGGCGGATGTCAGGAGTGTGGACACTTGCACCTGGCGGTATCCATGCTATCCGCCTATTTCTTTGTTATTTTGCCTCAAAGGGTACGCCAGCATGGTTCAGAAGAAATCTCCCTTCCCCACCACTACCCAGGCGGGCGGATGGCTTAGGGAATATATCACCACCGAAAACATAAGCGAGGATGCCAAAGACGATAAAGGCCTGGCGGTGTTTCGCTCTGTATTTGGTGCCGAGCTGGTAAAGGAAACCCAGGCCGCCAATGCAGATGGCTATGTAGAGGGGAAGCTGGTAGTGGAGCTGAAAAGCAAATACGCCGACTGGAAGGCAGGTTTTTTTCAGGCCCTGCACTACCGGAAGAAGGGCCTGTCCTTCCACTACATCAGCGTGCTTAGCTACCACTTTGTGGGCCTGTGGGATGTGCGCCAGCTGCCCGCCGAGGTACTGGCCATAGCCCAGGGGGCCGACCCTGCCGACCCTGCCAGCCAGGTGGGAAAGGAGCAAGCACGCCTGCTCAGCGAGGCTACGTGGCGGGCGGTGCTGGATACCGCGCTCTTTTTGATCACCGAGGAAGACTTCAGGGAAACCAAAAAGGAGCGCGAGGCCTTTGGCCGAAATGCACAACTGAAGGGCCTGGATGCCACCCGGCTGTTCGAGTTCATCAGCTATCTGCGAAACCTGGATGCAGGACGCATACAGGTGAATACAGCCAATTTTATCCACACCATCCAGCAGATGATGCGCTTCTTCGACCAGCCGATAGAAGCCGTACATGCCTTTTATGCCCTTATCCACTACTGGGATACCAGCGCAGAGGTAACCCTGCCAGGTGAGTATGCTGTCGATAACTGGGGCGTTCAGGTGTATGCCCGCATCAGCGGCCGCCGCTCAGAGCCCATAGTCGTTAATCCGAAGTACCACGCGGATTTTAAGAAGTTTGTAGAAGCCCGCTTCGTCTTTACCAACGAGGGCTCGGGCCTGACACTGGACTACTACTTCTCTCGCTTTGACGAGGTACTGGCGGTACTAGACCCCGAGTATGTAAAGCAGCATGGGATCTTTTTTACCGACGACCACCTGGCCAAGTTTGCCCTCTGGTTTGTACACCAGTATGCCGAGGCGGCCCTGAGTGAGAAGTACATAGTGCTAGACCCTGCCGCTGGCTCGGGCAACCTGGTAACCAGCTGGCGGCTGAAGCTGCGGCACAAGATTGTATCGGAGCTACAGCCCGACCTGCTGCGCATCATCGAGCGACGGATGAAGTACGACCCCCTGCACCTGCAGCAGGGCTTTACCATCGTGCCCAAAACCCACACGGGCCAGGGGCTCAACTTCCTGGACAAACCGGCAGCTGAGTATCTGGGCATCCTGGAGCAGGCACTGGTAGACAATGGCCAGCAGCTGGATAAGCCGCTGGCCTTTCTGCTAAACCCCCCCTACAAAAGCACCGATGAGCGTACCGAGCAGCGGGAAAGTGTGCAGGCAGAGTATGAGATAGATTCGGACGTAATGGCCCTTACTGGCCAGGATGCGGGCAAAGAGCGCTATGCTGCCTTTTTGGCTCAGATCCTGCTCATCTGCCAAGTGCAGGTGGCGCGGCACCCTGGCTGGAAGCCGCTGCTGATGATCTTTACCCCCAGCAGCTGGCTGGTGCCCCGCCCCACGTATGCCGAGTTTCGCAGCCGTTTCGACGAGGCCTTCCAGTTTTACTCCGGCTTCATGGTCAACGCCCGCGAGTTCTTTAAGCTGAATGGCAACTGGCCGGTGTCTTTCACTGTATGGCAGTATGCGCCCCAGGCTGGTCGTCAAAATCAGATACGGCTACACGATTATACTCACTGGACACACGAAGACCTGAGCAGCATAAACTGGCTAGACCATCCGGAGGCACTCAATGCCAGCATACAGCGCCTGGTTAAGGCTTCGGATCAGGTGCTGGCACTGGCCCAGCGGGGTGATATTCGGGAAACGATACCGGAAATTGGTTCTACCCGACAAACCAGGTACGATTTCAGCCATGCCAAAAGGGAGAAGGATTACGGGAAAGTGGTGAGTGGTTTTTCAGTGGCTTTTAAGGACGGCCATTACAGGCTTAAGAGAAAATGTGGAGAGGTGGACGGTGCGTATGTTGGCTTCATGGATAATCTGACCCCCGTGCGGGTGAAGCAGGACCGACTGAACCGCATGAGTCGCGATCCCGACCGGGTGTGGTTCCGCCTGGATAATGATGTGAAGAGCACAAATAAGACAAGAGCGCAAGCGGGGCCACCAGACAAGTATGGGTTCTGTGCATTTGACTATGAAAGTGCCGTGTCGCTCATTGGTTGGTATGGCATTACCAAGTTTTTAAATGGGTATTTTCCCCTTGCGACTAATCAATTAGATATTTGGGCACCTAGTGTACCAAAAAAGAAATTGCCAACCTGGCTGTCACTCTGTTTTTCGTTCTTGGGATGCCGAAACTCCTGCATCGAAACCACTTTCGAGGCGGATAATCCGGTAGCGGGCGCGCCTAGGATAGAGGTGCAGAACCCCATGGCCCCCTACCTGGCCGATAATTTTTACAATACGGTGCTGGCCCCACACCTCCCTGCGCACCCGGTGGCCAAAGCCACCGATGAGGCCGTGCGGCAGGTGTATGATGCCTGGCTACGGTATGTAACTCGTGGCAAGGGCCGCATAGCAGCCCCCTGCCTGGCGGATGAGCCCTACTTCTGCTACTTTGCCTACCCGGCCTATGTGGGCCCCCATGCGGGCCTGGTGCAGATACGCAGCTACGCCACTGCTGAGGGGGTGGCCGAGGTGCTGGATGCCCTGGATAAGCTCACCACCCGAGAGCGGGAGCTGCAGGCGGTAGCCCGTACCTTCTTGCTAGAGGAATTAAACTATTTTGGCTAGCCACCCACGCCGACGGCTCGAACGGACCTCAGCCCACCTGCCCCTCTTGCCTCTCAGCCCTGCCCGGGTTCTTTTGTTCTATTGGCTGTAAGTGGTGGGCGCTAGCCACTAGCCGTTCATCGTGGTGAGGAACTCCTCGTTGGTTTTGGTGCCGTGCATCTTGTCCTGTATAAACTCCATGGCCTCCAGGGGGGTCATTTCGCCCAGCAGCTTGCGTAGTATCCACATGCGCTGCAGGCTCATGCGGTCCATCAGCAGCTCCTCGTGGCGCGTACCGCTGGCCACCACATCTATGGCCGGGTAGATGCGCCGGTTGGCCAGGCGGCGGTCCAGCTGTAGCTCCATGTTGCCCGTGCCCTTGAACTCTTCGAAAATAACCTCGTCCATCTTGCTGCCGGTATCTATCAGCGCGGTGGCCAGTATGGTCAGGCTTCCGCCGTTCTCCACATTGCGCGCTGCGCCAAAGAAGCGCTTGGGCTTGTGCAGGGCATAGGCATCCACCCCACCGGATAGAATCTTGCCGCTGGCAGGCATCACCGCATTGTAGGCACGCGCCAGGCGGGTAATGGAGTCGAGCAGGATCACCACATCATGGCCACTTTCCACCAGGCGCTTGGCTTTCTCTATGGCCATGTGGCTCACCTGCACATGGCGTTCTGCAGGTTCGTCAAAGGTGCTGGCAATCACCTCGGCATGCACATTGCGCTGCATGTCGGTTACCTCCTCTGGCCGCTCGTCTATTAGCAGTACAATCAGGTAGCACTCGGGGTGGTTTTCGGCTATGGCATTGGCTACTTTTTGCAGCAGGATGGTTTTACCCGTTTTGGGCTGGGCTACGATCAGGCCCCGCTGACCCTTGCCAATAGGGGCAAACAGGTCTAGCACACGCAGCGAGAGGTCTCGCTCGTGGTGTGCACTCAGGTTGAACTTTTCTTTCGGAAAAAGCGGGGTTAGGTGGTCGAAGAAGATGCGATCTCGGATATCGGCGGGTTGCTGGCCGTTTATGCGCTCGGCTTCGATGAGCACAAAGTAGCGCTCGCCCTCTCGGGGGGGGCGTATCTTGCCGATGATGGTATCGCCGGTTTTCAGGCCCATCTGGCGAATTTGATGCGGGGTAACCAGCACATCGTCTGGGCTGGGCAGGTAGTTGTACTCCGGGCTGCGGAGGAACCCATATCCATCCTCCAGTATCTCAAGCACACCCTGGTTCGTTACGGCATAGGCAAAGTCGTCCGGTGTTACCTCAAAAGGGTCTTGCCGGCCTTCGTTCCGGTTATTTCGGTTCCGATTCTCATTTCGGTTATCTCCTCGGTTCTCGTTCCGATTCTCATTTCGGTTGTCTCCCCGGTTCTCATTCCGGTTATTTCGGTTCCGGTTTTCGTTGTTACCCTCGTTTCGGTTTTCGTTTTTCTCGCCTCTTTCGCCCCGATTTTGATTTTCGTTGCGGACGTTTCGCTCTTCATTGCGCGGGTTTCTGTTTCGGTCCTGGGGATTTTCGCCCCGTTCAGCCCGCTGTTCCTGCTGGCGCCGTTGTCGCTCGCGCTGCCGCCGCTCGGTGCTTTCGCGGTTCTCTTGCTGGGGCTTTGGCTCGCTGCCGGTTCCCTCCGGATTTTCAGCTTGCAGGCTGGCCTGTGGTTCGCTCGAAAAAAGGCTAATCTCCTGCGTGTTTTGTGGGGTAGCAGGCACATTGGCTTGCCCAGTGCTTTCCGTAGCCTCGGTTCGTGGGGGGGCTTCGCCCTGCTTCGCTCTTTGCTCACCGGTATTATAAGCAGCCGATGGGCCTGCCAGCGGACTGTTCGCTAGCGGTGCAGGCGGTACTGCTTCATCGGTTTTTTGCTGCCTTACGGGGGTGGGTACCTGGCTGGCCTGGTCTTTTAGTTGCGTAGTAATCGCCTTTACCAGCTCCTGTTTCTTCAAAGTCTTGAAATTATCGATCTGGAGTTTTTCTGCAATCTGGCGAAGTTCCGCCACCATTTTAGTGTTCAGTTCAGCAGTGCTTTGCATAGTGTAATACAAAAAAAGAAAAGAGGGGAGGTGTCCGGCGGAATGCCAGGGGTAAAAAATAAGCGAAATGCTTACTGCCAGTGGCAGTTGGGACTAATCTTGGTTCTGTTTGAATATGCCGGGCAATTAATCAAAAAAAGCGCGGCCCACAAAGCGTAAAAGCGTACATCCTACTTTGTAGTTCCCACGTGCCCTTGTCATGCCGGACACGGTACAAATTTACAAAAAAAACCAAAAAGCCATCGTAGGCCTGGTTTTCTTTTTTATTTCGCTATGGCAATAGTGCCCTTCATTTTTTTACCTCACAATCATTTTTCATGCTTACTATAGCCCAACTACAGGCCGAAGCCCCGCAGCAGGTTATCGACCGCCTTTTGGACAAGGGTTTCAGCGAGGCAAGGGCCGCCGTACCGGCAATACTGCAGCTGGACGCACTGCGCCGTGCCCAGCAGGCCGCGCTGGATACTGCGCGAGCCGACATGAACCAGCTAGCCAAACAGATAGGCCTGGAGATGAGCAAGGGAAACCAGCATGCCGCCGAGCAGGCCCGGGCCGAAACCTACCGCCTGAAGCAAAAAATAGCTGGGCTAGAGGCCGAACAGGCCGACCTAGTGCGCCAGCTGCACGACCAGCTGGTGCTGCTGCCCAATCTGCCGCACACAACGGTACCACCCGGCTACAGTGCCGAGCATAACGCCATTGTGCAGCAGAAGCAGCTGCCCCTACAGCTGCCGGCCACGGCCCAGCCCCACTGGGAGCTGGCCACACGCCTTGGCCTCATCGACTTTGAGCTGGGTGCCAAGGTAACCGGTGCTGGCTTCCCGGTATACAGGGGGCAGGGCGCACGCCTACAGCGAGCCCTCATCCAGTTCTTTCTGGACGAGGCTACCCGGCACGGCTACCTGGAGGTGCAGCCGCCCATTTTTGTGAACGAGGAGAGCGCCTTTGCCACCGGCCAGCTGCCCGACAAGGAAGGACAGATGTACTATATGGAAAAGGACAACCTGTATGCCATCCCCACTGCCGAGGTGCCGATTACCAATTTGTATCGGGATGTGATACTGGAGCAGGCAGAGCTGCCGGTAAAGTGCTGTGGCTACACCCCCTGCTTCCGCCGCGAGGCAGGCAGCTACGGAAAAGATGTGCGGGGCCTGAACCGCCTACACCAGTTCGATAAAGTAGAGATTGTGCAGATTACTACCCCCGAGCACAGCTATGACGCCCTGGAGGAAATGCTAGGCTATGTGCGCAGCCTGCTAGACAAACTGGAGCTACCCTACCGCACGGCCCTGCTGTGCGGCGGAGATATGAGCTTTGCCAGTGCCAAAACCTATGACCTGGAGGTGTGGAGTGCAGCGCAGGAACGCTGGCTGGAGGTAAGCTCGGTCAGCAATTTTGAAGCATTCCAGGCCAACCGCCTGAAGCTACGGTATCGCGATGGCAAGAAAAACCAGCTCTGCCATACCCTGAATGGTAGCGCACTGGCTCTGCCACGCATTGTGGCCGCCCTGCTGGAAAACAACCAGCAGGCAGACGGCAGCATTGCCCTGCCCAGTGCCCTGCACCCCTATATGGGCTGCCAGAGAATAGCCTTCCAGGCTTGATTTAGGCCTATTTCATTAGAATTTTGAATTTTTTTGTGTTAGGTACTTGACAGGAGAGGGATAGATGCTGCATATTTGCACTCCCTAATCGGCGCTACGGCGGGTGGAATCAGGCAGCGGAGTCATAATTTGCGACTGAATCCATTGAAGTAGTGAGTTTAGCGAAGCG
>JAJTIE010000067.1 GCA_021300195.1 Bacteroidota bacterium
GATAAGCGACCGATGCGGGCGCAGCGCTACCGCCCAGGTAGAGGTCATCGACCCCGAAGCCTCGGCCGTACACCGCTGGGGCACCGCCTTCAGCCCCAATGCGGATGGCCTGCACGACACCTACCCGTCCGCCAGCTACCTGGACGGTGCCTACCGCCTGCAAGTCTTCAGCCGCTGGGGCCAGCTGGTGTACACGGGCAGCCAGCCCTGGCGCGGTACGGACGGCAATACCGATGCGCCCGAGGGTACCTACGTGGTGCACATCCAGGTGCCCGACTGCCAGGGTGGCACGCGCGAGCTGATCCGTACGCTGATGCTGGTGCGCTAGGGGATAGGGGATAGGGGATAGGCGATAGGGGATAGGGGATAGGGGATAGGGGATAGGGGATAGGGGGCGGCGCAGTCCTCCGTAGCTCTATTTGCGTGCATAGCACTTGATTGGCTAAGATCATACCTTCCATCCTGCTCGCTTGAGACTAGCCCGCGCGTGGGATCTTAAAGACAGAAGGCCGATGCACGCGAAAGTGCCCGCCGGGCCGGGCGGCCTAGGGGATGCGCAGGTACTTGTGCGTTTGCAGGCTGATGCGCCAGTGCGGGTGTTGCTTCACATGGTCTACTATCCAGGCGGGGGCATCGGGTGTTTCCCATTCGGGTTGCAGGTACAGCAGGCAGTGGGTGTTGCCCGCCGCCCGCAGCTGTTCGGCGTGGGTTTCGGCCCACGTCAGGTCGTGCCGATTGTATACAATCACCTTTAGCTCATGCGCCAGTCGGTACCATTCGGCTCGCGGAGCTTTGAACTTTTTTGGCGAAAAGGTGATCCAGTCCCAGGTTCCACTTGGGGGGTGTGCCCCGCTGGTCTCTACATGCACCTGGCAGCCCGCAGCCCGTAGCGCCTGGGTAAGGGCCGTGCAGCCGTGCATCAGGGGCTCTCCGCCGGTAATCACCACCCGCCGTGCCGGGTGCTGTAGTACAGCCGAAACCAGTGCCTCAGCGGTTTGACGGGGGTGGGCCTCCATCGGCCAGCTTTCCTTTACATCGCACCACACACAGCCTACGTCGCAGCCACCCAGCCGGATGAAGTAGGCAGCCACACCCGCCCAAGCCCCCTCTCCCTGCAGGGTGTAGAAGTGCTCCATAACCGGATAGACCACCGGCTCGGGTGAGGCTGATGGTTGCCCGGGCTGTGGCGTGTGGGGGTGTACAGCCATACGCCAAAGGTACGACACAGAAAGCTACAGACCCATACCGTGCAGCTGTAGAAGGAGCCTATTTGCCGGTCTTTTCTGCCTCGGCTCCGGGCTTGGCAGCAGGTTTATTGGTCTGTGGGCGCTTCTTCCGGGCAATGAGCAGGCTGGTACGGTCCTCTCCACGGCCCTGCTGGTAGCCCATCTGGAAGCCAATCGGCTTAACCGGGTGTCGCTTCTGGGTATAGGCATTGGCTAGGGCGGTTTCGTATTGACCCTCAAAGGGGTACACGGGCCGCGCATAGTTTCCATAGAGGGTAATGTCCCAGGCTTCCTGGTCAAAGAAGCCGTAGCGAATGCCCGTATCATCCTGGAAGACAAAGTCGCTTATGTCCAGAATCAGGTTCCGCAGGGCCTCGGTGCTGCGCCAGTGCATCAGGTAACTGGCACTCTTGAAGTAGGTGTTTACGGTGCCCTGGCTACGCAGCCACTTTACCAGCTCGGCATGGCGGCTAAAGTGCGGATCGCCCGGGAAGTCTTGCGCATCGAAGACAATGTACACCAGCTCCTGCACAGGTGCTTCCTCGCTTTTGCGAAAGCGGTAGCGCATGCCGGTTACCAGGCTGTCGTTTGCCCGCATGGCATAGCTGCTGTCGGCTCCTATCGGTTCTATTTCTCCCTGCATGTTTATTTTGATGCGCTCTACTTCCAGTATCTCATTGCCACGTTCGGCCATGAAGGTGAGGATAACAGGCAGACTGCCGTTCAGTTCGGCCCGGCCAAAGTCTCCGCCCATCTCACTGGTTACAAAGAAGCTACGGCGGATGATGGTACGCAGGCTGTGCTGCACACTCTGCAGGTTGTGCGGCATGCGTGCTGCGGGCAGGGTGCGCACATCGGGCAGATGGCCCTCGGGCTCTAGCCCCCAGAAGATATAGCGTTTAGCGTTGGGAAATAGCGTATAGGCCGTGATAAAATCGGGCCCGGAGAAAGGATAGAGCATTACCCGATCGCTCTGGTGCTGGGGCGCAAATTCCTGCTGGGCAAAGGCTTCCACCTTCTTCAGGTAATCGCGGTACTCCTTCCAGGGTGCAGACTGGTAGAACGCACGTTGTGCCTCGGCCTCTGGGCGATGCTCCAGGCTATCCAGCACCGACCCCTCCAGGGCGGGCAGGCCTGCTACATAGCGTGCCAGGTCGTTCCAGTAGCGGTCATGGGTCTTTTCGGGCTTTGTGGGGCTATCCTTTTCGGGGCCCAGGCCTTCTACCGGTTTCTTTTCGGGGGTGCAGGCCACTGCCAGCAGAACCACAAGGGCGTATAGCCCTGGCTGAATAAGCTTTTTCATTCGATGTATGCGTACAAATGCGCGACGAAATACGCGATTTTTTTTGAGTTACGCCCGGGTTTCTTGCCAACATCTCCATCTGCGCATATGCACGCCCAAATTCAGTCGATAGGCACCTACCCCCGCCGTCTGGCCCGTGGCACAGCACGCTCTGTCCCGGTGGTCCGGCTTAGGCCAAGGCCTGCTGCAGGTCGGCTATCAGGTCTTTCGCATCCTCTATGCCCACGCTTAGCCGGATCAGGCTGTTGGTCAGCCCAGCTTTCAGGCGTTCGGCCTCGGGTATGCTGGCGTGGGTCATGGTGGCTGGGTGGCTTATCAGGCTTTCCACGCCGCCCAGGCTCTCGGCCAGGGTGATGATCTGGACCCGCTCCAGTAGCCGGATGGCATCCGCTGTGTGGTCGCCCACGAGCCGGAAGCTGAGCATGCCGCCAAAGTCGCGCATCTGCTTCTTGGCAATCTCGTGCCCGGGATGGGTGGTCAGGCCCGGGTACAGCACTGTGGCTACCCGTGGGTGCCCCTGCAGAAAGGCAGCTACCTCTCGGGCGTTCTGGCAGTGGCGCTCCATGCGCAGGTGCAGCGTCTTCAGGCCGCGCAGGCACAGGAAGCTGTCCATGGGGCCAGCCACGCCACCACAGCTTTTCTGTAGCAGGTACAGGCGGTCGTACAGGTCCTTGTCATTCAGCATCAGGGCACCTATTACCACATCCGAGTGCCCGGCCAGGTATTTGGTTCCGCTGTGCAGCACCACATCGGCCCCTAGCTCCAGCGGCCGCTGCAGGTAGGGGGTGGCAAAGGTGTTGTCCACCACCTTGATTACCTCTGCAGGCACCCGCGCACAGGTGGCCGCAATGTCCAGTACCCTCAGTAGGGGGTTGGTGGGGCTTTCTATCCACAGCATACGGGTCTTCTCATTCAGCGCGGCCTGCAGGGCTGTGGGGTCTCCCAGGTCTATAAAGTGGAAACGGATGCCCATGGGGGCATACACCTGCATAAACATGCGGTAGGATCCGCCGTATAGGTCGTTGGTGCAGATTACCTCGTCTCCGGGTCGCAGCAGCTTTATCAGGTTGTCGGCTGCAGCCATGCCACTGCCAAAGGCCAAGCCGTAGCCAGCCCCCTCTATCTGGGCGAAGGCGGTCTCCAGGCTGGTGCGGGTGGGGTTTTTGCTGCGCGCATATTCATATCCCTTGTTCTTGCCTGGGCTTTCCTGCTCAAAGGTGCTGGTTTGGTATATGGGGGTCATCACCGCACCGGTGGCGGGGTCGGCCCCGGTGCCGCTGTGTACAGCGATGGTGCCGAAGTTTTGAGCCTCTTTTTTCATAAATGGGGTACAGTCCTGGTATCAAAGTATCAAAGATACCACCGGGGTACCTACTTGCCAAGGAATCCCTATGGCCCGCGCAGTATTTTTTCGGCTCTATCGAGATAAATGTATAAAAAAATGATCTGCCTTTTTTGATAACATCAAGGGAATGTTAGTTTTGTTGCCGAGGAAAAAAATAGCCTCCACACTTAAATTTTTCACCCAGTGGCAGAACCCCAAGGCAACTCGCGGCTAGCGCACATGCTAGCGCAGGCAAAGAAGTCGGAAATGAAACGTACGTTGGGCCCTTGGGGTCTCACGTCCCTGGGCATAGGGGCCATTATTGGTACCGGTATATTTGTGCTAACGGGCACCGCGGCGGCCAATCACGCTGGGCCGGCCCTGATCCTCTCCTTTATACTAGCGGCAGTAGGCTGCGCCTTTGCCGGCCTGTGCTATGCTGAGTTTGCCAGCATGATCCCGGTAGCAGGCAGTGCCTACACCTATGCCTATGCCACTATGGGCCGAACCATAGCCTGGATAATCGGCTGGGACCTTATTCTGGAGTATTTGCTTGGTGCAGCCACGGTGGCAGCCGGCTGGAGTGGCTATTTCACCACCTTTTTGCACAACATTGGCCTGCATCTGCCCAGGTTTCTCACCGAGCCTTCATTTACCCCCCTGGTCAAGTTGCCTACAGAGGGTTGGGTCATCCTGACAGAGAAGGTGCAAAAAACCTACCCCGACTGGGCCGCCCTGCCGCAAGACGCCGCCTGGTTCAACCTGCCTGCGATGCTGGCCATTTTGGCCACTACGGTTCTGCTGGTTATTGGCATCAAGGAGAGTGCCCGATTCAACAACCTGGCGGTTATTCTTAAAGTAAGCGTAGTGCTGGCCTTCATTGCATTTGGCTGGGCCTATATACAGGCTGATAATTGGGTTCCTTTTATCCCGGAAAACACGGGCGTTTTTGGCGAATTTGGCTGGAGCGGCATCCTGGCAGCCGGTGGGGTTATATTCTTTGCTTACATTGGCTTCGATGCCGTGAGCACCGTGGCCCAGGAAACCATCAACCCGCAGCGCAACTTGCCTATTGGCATTCTGGCCTCGCTGGTGGTGTGTACCGTGCTATATATCCTGGTTACCCTGGTGCTTACAGGCATTGTACCCTTTACCGAGCTGAACGTAAAAGAACCCATAGCCCTGGGCGTAGAGCGCGCCGGTGGCCTGAACTGGCTGGCCCCCTTTATCAATATAGGGGCCATTGCGGGCCTCAGCTCGGTTATGCTGGTGATGCTCATGGCCCAGCCCCGCATCTTCTACAGCATGAGCAAAGATGGCCTGCTGCCCCCTTCTTTCAGCAAAATTCACCCCCGGTTCAAGACCCCCTACATCCCCACCGTGCTTACCGGCGTTTTTTGCGCCGCAGCAGCCGGTATTTTCAATGTGAATGACCTGGGGCACATGGTGAGTATTGGCACCCTCTTTGCATTCATTGTGGTATGTGTGGGCATCATCATCCTGCGCAAAACGCATCCGGAATTTCCGCGTCCCTTCCGCACCCCGCTGGTACCCCTGGTGCCCATTTTGGGAGCTGTGGTGTGTCTTGGCCTTATGATAGGCCTGGGCGCAGTTACCTGGCTGCGGCTGGTGCTGTGGATGGGCCTGGGCTTGGCCATTTACTATCTCTATGGGCGTAAACGCCAGCCGCTCCCTATAGCCCCAGACGAGCCCGAGATACCCCTCCACTAGGCAGCCCCTGGCCCCCAAAGCCAGGGATACCTCCTCCGGCAGTCCATCTGTAGACGCAGTCTTTTTCTGGCCACTGCTTATACGCGGGCTGTATACAGGCCGATATGCGTAGGGGTATTGCACAGACTTGTTTACCGTTCTTGGTAGATGCTTGAGGCAGCAACCCTGCGTGCATAAACCTGTACCCTCGGCCAACTCATGCCGCCAGGATGGCAAGGCACAGCCCTGTACGATCATTCTGCATCCAGTGTGGTTCAACCGGGGTTTAACTGCCTGCGCCAACCCTGCGGTACTACATTTTTGATCGGAACATTAAGAAACCTGCAGGGCAAGCCCTATTATTTCTAGAAAATAATATATTTTAATATATTATTTATTAATTTCAATTTATGGCTAAGCCCCTCTTTTAATGAGTATTTGTTTCTTGTGTTACTTTATTTTTATTTTAAGCATAGGCTGGTCTGCTTTTTTTGAAATAGCCTTTCATTTATTGTGTTTTGTGCAACAAAATCACAAAAATTTTGTTAATTGGCGTTATGAAGTGTGCTGTTGCTATTACTACGTTTCTTGTACTCTGCTCTTCTGTCGCCTATTCAGATGTATTGTTGAATGAGGGATTTAACGCGAGTGCGCTCCCAGCGGGCTGGTCCAATACCGCTATACAGGGCAGCCAGGGCTGGAGTTTTAGGAATACACCCTCGTTTGGGGCTGGAACCAGCTACGCGGTGTTTGATGACAATGCCCTGGGCGCAGGTGTAACGCCTAACCAGGCCGTATTACGTACGCCTACGCTGGACCTTACGGGCCGTACCCGCGTTACGCTCCGCTATGCGCACTACTGGTTTGGCGTAGAAAACACCCTGGGTGCAGTAGAGATAAGTACCAACGGTGGGACAAGCTGGAGCACAATTGTAAACTATGAAACCACTACGGATGGTAGCCTGGCCGCCCCCAGCGTGGTAACCCACGACATTACGGCCCTGGCTGCCGGCCAGGCCAGTGTGCAGATCCGATTTCGCTACAGCGATGGCGGGCAGGCAGGCCGCTTCTGGTACCTGGACGATGTGCAGGTGTTTGCCGCCCCCGACGTGGGTATTACCGCGCTTGTTGCCCCTGCCATCCTAGCTGCTTGCGGGGTGAACTATGGCAGCACAGAGGCGGTAACGGTCCGCATCCAGAACTTTGGCCCCGATTCCATCACACTTACCAACCTGCCCATAAGCGTTTCTGTAAACGGGCCGATCAACAGCAACTTGAACCCAACCTACACGGGCACCATTGCCGGTCTTGGCAGTGTGGACTTCACCCTGCCAGGCACGGTTAACATGAGTGCGGAGGGCGTGTATGCATTCACGGTGAGCACGGGCCTGGGCACCGATGCCTTTCTGGCCAACAATGGTATTTCGGTTACACGCAGCACGCGGGTAGTTACCTTTCCCTATACACAGAACTTTGAGGCAAATGATGGGGGCTGGCAGGCAGTTTCGGCCGCTGGTATTGGCACTTGGCTATACGGCCCATTGCCCGCCACGTATGGTGTAGACGGAGCCGAGGGGCGCGGCAACAGCTGGCGCATAGAGATAGCCCCCGGCAGCGGCACAGGCGGTGGCGGCAACGAGCCCCCCTACCTATACAGCCCGGTATACGATTTTACAGGTACCACCAACCCCCTGCTAAGTTTTGAGATAAAGGGGCAAGTAAATAACGGCGGCGGCTGGAACAACATCCGGGTAGAGTACAGCCTGAACGGCGGAGCTAGCTGGATAACGGTAGGTAGCACCGCCGACCCCACGTGGTACGGTCGCTACCTGGGCATCAACACCGGCTTTGGCGGTTTTGGCGGCAATACCCCCCTGGGGGACTGGACCCGCGTAGAGCGGGCGGTGTGCGCCCTTGCGGGCCAGCCCTGCGTACGTTTTCGGGTAGGTCTTGTGTTTCGCAACGCCGGCCTTTTGCCCATCGAGTTTGCCATAGACAACCTGCGGATAGAGAACAGCCCCAACCCCGATGTGATGGTGGAGGCCATCCTGAGCCCC
>JAJTIE010000068.1 GCA_021300195.1 Bacteroidota bacterium
GCTTATTCGCAGTCAGGGCTTTGAGCCTGTTCGCACCGTGGAGGGGTACCAGATTTGGGCGAAGGCTTCTGCTGACCCAGTCTCGCCGGTCTCGGCTCAGTAAGCTGCTTACCGGCGGAGGTGCTGTTTCCAGTTTTTGCTCCAGCGCTGTGTTTTTTGCGCCAGGCCGGGTGGCAGGCTGGTGTTTAGCAGCGCAGCACCCTGCTCTACTACCAGCTTGCCTGCGCGTTTACCCTTGCGCAGGGCTAGTATACCTGCCCACTGCCCGCCCGGGCACGGGCAGGTAAGATGCCCACCCGCTACCACCAGGCGGGCACCGGGTAGCAGTACGATCTTTGCCCCTGGGGGCAGGTGCACCCTGCAGTGGATGTACAGCTCAGTGTTTTCGCCCACAATCAGGTGGCCAGTCAGCTTCTTCCGTCCGCACCAGGTATAGCTGGTGTCGGGTGGCAGGCTTAGGTTTTGCCAGTGCTCAGGGTCGCAGTGCCTGGGGAATACGGCCTCGGCAATGTCGCCTTGTAGGCCATTCAGGGCTAGGTGTAGGCGGCCCAGTTGGCACTCGGTCAGGGCATTCTTCCACTTGTTATAGTCCATGATGTTATTGCCGCAGCTCCAGCAGTTTTTTACAGCGGGATAGGTGGGGGTGTCGTCGCAGCCGTCGTTCAGGGGTCGGTCATTACTGGTGGTGTGGTGCAGGCCCATGCTGTGGCCTAGCTCGTGCGAAATGATGCCCCTGGGCCAGTAACCCGTCCGATAGTCGTGATACAGCTCTTGCGCCACCACCCAGTGCCTGCTGGCTATGCCACTGGCTACGCCCCTGCTTTTCAGGTCTTTTGCCTTCAGGCTGTCGCTGGAGACGAGAAATAGGTGTACGGCATCCTGCCGGTGCTGCAGGGTCGTGTCCTCCAGCACAAAGCGGCGGTGCCAGCCCGTTACCTTATCTATCTGCTGGTTCAGGTTCAGCTCGCTAAAGTCCCAGTCGGGCACGGCGTGAAAGTAGATGGCCCCCCAGTCCAGCCAAAAGTCGATCCGTCCATCCGGGATGTAGGCCGACGAGGTTTCGGCCTGCATGGGCTCCAGGTTGCGAAAGCTCTGCCCGGCATCCTGCACCAGGTTGATCAGGTACTGGCGATGGTCGGGCGTGTCTTCAAAATTGATGACCGTATCGGGCGCCTGCATTACATGCACGGCCAGCTGGATTGTTTGCACAGGGGTGTGTTCGGCGGGCAGGGGCACATAGCTCTGCCACTGCTGGCAGCAGGGTGCCTCCTGCGCCCGGGCTGTGGGGGATAGGCTAAGCAGAAGCAGGCACAGGCTATATCTGGTGATTCGCATACGGTACATCGGTATGCAGGGCCAGCTGGCCGCGCTGTAACAGGGGTTCGCCCGCCAGGGCAATCATGGCCGCATTGTCCGTGCAGAACTGAAAATCGGGGATAAAGAGGCTGCAGCCGTGGGTATCCGCCAGCTGCTGCAGCCGGCTGCGCAGGCCCCTATTGGCCGCCACGCCCCCTGCCAGGGCCACCTGCTGTATGCCTGTTTCGGCCACGGCCTGCTCTACCCGGGCCGCCAGTGCCGCCACAATGGTGTGCTGTATGCTAGCTGCCAGATCCTGCCTGTGCAGCTCCAGATAGGCGGGCCCTTGCCGCTGCAGGTGGTACAGGATGGCGGTTTTCAGGCCGCTGAAGCTCCAGTCGTGGCTACCGGTGCGGGGGTCGGGCCAGCGGTGAAAGTGTGCATTCCCCCCCGCGGCCGCAGCCCGGTCTATGTGCGGTCCACCCGGGTAGGGGTAGCCCAGCATACGGCCTGCTTTGTCAAAGGCCTCGCCCGCCGCGTCGTCCAGGGTGCTGCCCAGCCGGGTATACGTTAGCCGGTCGGTTACCTGCAGCAGCAGCGTGTGCCCCCCCGATACCAGCAGACACAGGTAGGGGAAGCTCGGGTAGGGGGGCTGGGCAAATACACTCATCAGGTGGCCATGCAGGTGGTCTACCGCCACCATGGGCTTGCCCAGGGCCTGGCTATAGGCCTTGGCAAAGCTGCTGCCTACCAGGAGGGCACCCATCAGGCCCGGCCCTGCGGTATAGGCAATGCCGTCCAGCTGGCTGGGCTCCACACCTGCCAGGCTGAGGGCCTTCTCCACCACTCGGCTTATCTGCTGCTGGTGCAGCCGGCTGGCCAGCTCGGGCACGATGCCGCCCTGCGGGCTATGCTCCACCTGGCTGTGTACCACATTGCTCAGGATGCGGCCATCCTGCACCACTGCAGCGGCCGTGTCGTCGCACGAACTCTCTATACCCAGCACGATCATGGCTAAAGGTACACTTTATGCCCTGGGTGCACAAGTCTACGCCTCCATCCCCCCCCAGCCGGTATACGGGGATATGCCCGATAAAGCGTTACTTTGCACCAGATGCGGCGTCGTGTTGTGCCCCTTTTGCTACTCAGGCTTACGCAGGCTCTGCTGCTGCTGGTGGGGCTGTATCTGGTGCTATTTAGTGCTGTTTTCCTCCTGCTGCGCAGCCAGGCTGTGCAAGACTGGCTGGTGCCCAAGCTGATAGACAGGGCTGAGGAGGCCCTGGGTGCTCGCATCGAGTTGGATCGGGTGGTGCTGTCGCCCATGGCCTACTTCGAGTTTGAGGGCTTCAGCATGTACGACCAGCAAGACAGCCTGATGTTTGCTGCAGAGCAGCTGGCCCTGCATAGCCTGGATGTGCCCACGCTACACTGGCTGGGAAAGAAAAGCAGAGTAAAGACCATAGCCCTGGGCCGCCTACACCTGCACCGGCCCTATGCACACCTGTATTATCTGCCCGATGGCCGACTGAACATAGACTTCCTGACCGAGCCGGAAGACAGCACAGATACTGAGCCGCCCCGTGTGGCCCTGAGTGTAGACGACATCCAGCTTACGGATGGTACATTCATCCTGCAGGATGCCACCGTAGGCCCGGCCTGGCTGGCACTGGTGCCCCAGCAGATCAATTATGAAAACATGCGCTGGGAAGAGATTAGCTTTCGCGGAAGTTTTTCCTTTTCGGCACAAAAAGACCTGGTTGTACAGATCCGGCACCTGAGTACCAGAGACCCCAGAACAGGGGTGCAGCTGGACAACTTTCAGGCTACCCTGATTGCGGCCCAGAGCTATACCTGGGCCGCAGAGCGGCTGAGGCAGACGCTGCCCGATCTGCCCTTTGTCCAGATCCGCGATGCCTCCCTCAGTATGGACGAGACCCAGCTACGCTTCGACCTGCTGATGAAGGGCGAAAGCCTGGGTACCCTCTTCAAGCGGGGGCGAAACCGCCAGTACAGCCTGTTTTTCCTGCCCTCTCAGCTAGATATGCGCACCCTATACCACTTCATTCCGGGCGAGGCGCTGCCCATAGCGGGAACCATCCGGCTGGAGGGGCCTGTATCGGGCAACTACCGGCAGATCAAGGCCAAGGGCCTGAAGCTGGGCTTTGGCGAGCGCTCTACGCTGACAGCCGACATCAGCCTGCGCAACTTTCTGCATGTTCGCGACCTCTTTGTGCAGGCCCGGCTGGTGCAGAGCCAGCTGTATAGCCAGGATGTGCACGCCCTGTTGCCCGGCATTGCCCTGCCCGATGAGGTGGATCGGCTAGGCTATGCACAGATAACGGGCCGGTTCACGGGCTTTCTGAACGACTTTGTAGCCGATGCACGCCTGACTAGCCCGCATGGGCAGCTAATCACGGATGCCAACCTGAAGTTTCTGCCTGGCGGGCTCAGTGTGCGCGGCTCGTTTCAGGCTACCAACCTGCAGCTGGATGCCCTAACGGGCCTCTCGGTAAGCAAACGACTGAATGCCAGGGGCTATGCAGAGGGCTATATTCATAACTGGGACGACAGCCGCCTGAAGCTCCGCTTCGATATGGGCACCAGTCAGCTATTGGGTTATCAGATAGACAGTGCCGGGGGTAACCTCAGCCTGGAAAACCAGGTGGTAACAGGCCAGCTGGATGTAGTGGATGCAGAGGGCAGCTTCCATGGTAGGGTAGTGGCAGACCTGGGCAAAGACCGCCCCAGCTACCGCTGCATAGGCGATATTGAAGCCCTGGACCTGCAGCACTATGGCCTGCTGTCGCAGCCTACCTGGGTAACCAGTATCTTCAACATAGAAGTGGGGGGCAAAGAGGTAGAGGACCTGGAGGGTACGGTGCGGCTCTTTGAGGTACAGCTACAGGGTGCCGAGGCAGACCAGCGGCTGGAATTCCCGGACCTAGTGCTTACCAGCCACTCCGGTCTGGACCACCGGTATAAGTACGTGCAACTACGGGGCTATCCGCTAGACCTGGTGCTGGAGGGTCAGTTTCGGTATGCAGACCTGGGGCCTACCCTGGTGCGCCTGCAGGACGAACTAACGCACCTGCTAACCAATGATACCGCCAGCCTGTGGCAGCCTGTGGCAGCCGGTACAGCTGGCGAGGTGCCGGAGCTGCAGCTGGACTTCGAACTGCGTGCCCGAAACCTGAACCCCGTGCTGGCTTTCCTGAAGACGGACATCCGCCTGGCTGCTGACAGCAAGCTGGATGGCAGCCTGTATGCCGGCAGAAAAGACTCCCTCTACCTGCACTTTGCCACCGCCCACCTACAGGCTGCTGGCACCGAGAGCCGACGGCTGGAGACCTATCTGAACCTGCAAAAGGTGGGTGTGGCACCCAGTAGCCTCCGCGCCAGTGGTCAGCTATCGGCAGATAGCTTTAGCCCAAGTGCGGGCCTCACGCTACAGCACATTAACCTGGCACCCTCCTGGCAGGGTGGCTATTTGCACTACAACCTGTCGGCCGTGCAGGATACGCTGCGAAACTACTACCTGCTGAGCGGCGTACTGCGCCCAAGCCCACAGGCGCTGGATCACCACTTTGAGCCCGCCTATAGCCGCGTCCTGGTGGCCGACAGCATCTGGACCTTCAGCCCCCAAAACCACCTGCGCTGGGAAAAAGACCGGCTAACGGTAGAGCAGTTCGGCCTGACACAGGGCGGGCAGCAGATCCAGCTGGCCACTAGCTACATCCCTTTTCTAGACCGGACGGATCTTTCGGTGCGGGTTTCCAACCTGGAGCTGGACCTTATTCAGCACTTTGCCCAAACCCGCGAGCCTCTGAGTGGCAGACTGAGCATGGAGGTAGCTGTACGAGACCTGCTGGGCAAGCCACTATACTCCGGCAGGGGATACATTGAGCGGTTCCGCTACGCAGGCATTACCTATGGAAACCTGCAGACCGATGCCTACTGGAGCGAGGCAGACCAACGGCTGAACGTGAACGCAGAGCTGGTGTATGAGTCTGACTCGGTGCTCTCTGTGGATGGATACCTGAAGCCTACTGAACCCGGAACCCCCCTCTACCTGAAGCTAAGCACCCGCAACCTGGAGGTCTCAAAGGCCAGCCCCTTTGTAAAGGGCCTGCTGTACGACCTGGGGGGCACCTTCAGCGTGAACAACCTGATTCTGAGCGGTAGCCTGGCGGCACCCCGGATGCATGGCACCGGGCGGCTACGTGGGGTAACACTGGGGATAGACTACCTGCAGAATAAGTTATACTTGCCCGATGAACAGGTAAGATTTGAGGGCAGCGACATTGTGCTGGATACCCTGCGGATCTACAACCACAAGGCTACAGGCCTGTATACCCCCACCGACGGGTATGCCGAGCTGAGCGGGCGCATCCGGATGCAGCGCCTGGCAAACCCGGGCCTGGACCTCCGCCTCTCGAACCTTCGGAACTTCAAGGTGTTCGACCTGAAGGCACACCAAAACAGCTCTTTCTACGGGCTGGCCTACGCAAAGGAGGGCTGGGCCAGTTTTACCGGCTCCTTTAACCAGGTTAAGCTTTCCGGCCAGATAAGCCCAGGTAAAGGCACCCATGTGAGCATCCCTGCCTACGACTATACCGAAGAACAGCGCCTCTCCTTCGTACGCTTTGTGCAGCCCGATGCCACCGGGCGGGCACAGCTGGGTGTGGTGCAGGAAAGCAGCTTCCTGATGGACCTGAACCTGAACATGACCCCCGATGCCACCATGGATCTGGTGTTTGATGCAAAATCTGGCGACGTGATTTCAGCCAGGGGGAACGGAAGCCTGAGGCTGGAGCTACTGCCCGATGAACGATTCCTGATGAGTGGAGGCTATACGATAAGCGAGGGCAAGTATCTGTTTACCTATGGCAATGTGGCTGCCAAGCCCTTCAGCATAGAGCCGGGCGGACGAGTAAGCTGGAGTGGCGACCCCTACAGTGGCCAGCTGGACCTGAATGCGGTATATACCGTACAGAATGCCAACCTGACCGCCTGGGACACCACAGCCGGCAGCGCCACCGTAGAGGTGCTGATGTACCTGAAGGGTAGCGTGGAGCAGCCCGACCTGCGCTTCGGCATCCGGATGGCCAACCTCTCTCAGCAGCAGACCTTCCGCGTGGTGAGCACCCTGAACCTGATACGGAACGACGCTCAGGAGCTAAACCGGCAGGTGTTCAGCCTGGTGATGATGCACCGTGTAGCCCCGGTGGGCGGGCTATTTACGGCCCAGGGAGATAATAACAATGCTGGGGCGGGCAGCATTGCCACCACCAGCATGTCTCAGTTTATCAGTAGCCAGCTTACCAGCTGGATAGGCAATGGACTGGGAGACGACATCGATGTGTCTTTTAACCTGACCAGCGACGGTACTTTCAGCGCCACCACCACTGCCCGCCTTTTCAATGACAAGGTTACGGTGCGGCGAGATGGGGTGCTCTCCAACACCCAGAACAGAGAACTGAGCCTGGGCAACTTCAGCATCGAGATCAAGCTGTATCCGGGCGACAGCGTGAAGCGGGAAAACCCCGGCCAGCTGGGGGTGCAGATTTTCAACCGGGAAAACATCGTAACCAATACCCTGGCCAGCACCAGCCGGGGGGCGGGGGTGTATTACCGCAAAGACTTCAACCGACTGGCCGAGCTGCTGGGTAGCCAGGAGCCACGAAAAAACAAGATTCGAGTAGGCGAGCTGTATAAGGAGCAAGAACAAAAAGTACCTCAGCCGGACGA
>JAJTIE010000069.1 GCA_021300195.1 Bacteroidota bacterium
CTTTTGCAGATTAATCGGAACACAATAAATCGTTACTATCGCTTTTTTCGTGAACAGATCTTAGTCCATCAAACCAAAGAATTTGAGCAACAAGTAGGAGAAATGGAGCTGGATGAAAGCTATTTTGGAGGCGTTAGGAAGGGGCTGAGAGGCCGATCAACTGTACAAAAAGTGCCTGTGTTTGGGCTACTCAAGCGTGGAGGAAAAGTGTATGTAGAGGTGGTCCCCGACGTAACAGCCAGAACGCTTCGCAGCATCATACGAGACCACGTAGATCCGTCAAGTGTTTTATTTACAGATAGTTACAGAAGTTATGATGGGCTTGTGCTGGATGGCTTCGAGCACCATAGAATTAACCATTCCAAAGAATTTGTACGCGGGAAGCGTAACCATATTAATGGCATTGAAAGCTTTTGGAGCTACGCCAAGGCTAAGCTAGCCAGATACTATGGTATACGAAGGCAAGATTATGCTATTTATTTAAAAGAAATCGAATTTCGTTTTAATTTGCGTGGTGGAAATGTGGAAAAGGCTCTTCTTGAAATTATTGATTGGCGAGCCTTTTCCACCATTTCCACACGCCAGGCATCACCAACAGAGGAGTTTTTTATAGAAAAAATAACAACTTCTAAGAAAACCTGCTAGTCAAGCCACAAAATGTTTAAGTATAATGGCCATAGCAGCTAGTAGCACGAAGCCCAGGAAGTTTTTTTTTGGGGGGGGGGGACGCCGGCACGAAACCGGAATTACAAATAATTGACTTGAGAATGGACTATTTTAGTGAAACTTAAGCCCCAGGCTTGCCCTATTTGGAGCCCCGCGCCCTGCAACCCGGCTGCAGCGACCAGCCGTTTCTGCCTACCTTTGCATACATGAAGGCAATTTTTCCAGGCAGCTTTGACCCCATTACCAACGGGCATGTGGAGATCCTCCGCAGGGGGCTGATGCTTTTTGACGAGATCGTGGTGGGCCTGGGCGTGAATAGCCAGAAGCAAGGCATGTTTGCAGTAGCGCAGCGGCAGCAGTGGATTGAGCGTCTGTTCGCAGACGAGCCACGGGTGCAGGTGCGTACTTTTCAGGGACTTACGGTGCATTTTGCCCGAGAGGTGGGCGCGGGTGTGCTGCTACGGGGCCTGCGTGCAGCGCCCGACTTTGAGTATGAGAAGAACATAGACCTGCTGAACCAGCACCTGGACGAGGGGGTGCAAACCCTCTACCTGATCAGCAGCCCCAGCACAGCCCACATCAGCAGTAGCCTGGTGCGCGAGCTTATCCGCTTCCGGGGGCGGCTGGAGGGGCTGGTACCAGGCTTTATAGCAGCGGATATCTATACAGATAGGCCTTCAGCAAATCTCTGACCCCGGGATACGTGTCTAGCAGGTCGGGGTTCAGGCTAGCCTTGTCTACCCACTTGGCCTCCGTAATCTGCTCCGCCGCCTGCGGAGCCAGTGGGCCCGAAAAGTCTGTCTCCAGCACAAACCAGTAGCCGGTTTTGAAATACCACTCACCCCGCTCCTCATATATGTGGTAGGTCTCTGGCAGCGGCCCCACACGCTGTAGGCCGGTTACGCCCGTTTCTTCGGCTATCTCTCGGCAGGCGGCCTCCAGCAGTCCCTCATCGGGCTCTATCTTCCCCTTCGGCAGGTCCCATCTTCCCCGGCGGTGGATCATCAGCAGGCAATCCTCCTTTTCCACCAGCCCACCCCCGGTTTCTATATAGGCAAACAGCTGGCTGTATTCCTCTATGAAAAGCTCATGATCTGCAGCATCCGCATAGTAGGCCATTTCGCCACTCAGGTGTGCTATATGTTCTTCGCGCAGGGCTTGCAGCTGTGGCAGCAGCTCCATTGCTTTTTTTGACACCTTTGGGTCGTCCGTAAGCACAAGCGCGTGCGCGGCGTGGTAGATTTTAGTTGTTTTGTACTCCATGACGATTGCCCAACAAGTTGCAAATTATCTGCTTCGGATTCACGCCTTCAAGTTCAATCCGACCTCGCCCTATACCTGGACCAGTGGCTGGCACAGCCCCGTGTACTGCGATAATCGCCAAACGCTGGGATACCCCGAGATACGAAGCGCCATCTGCGAAGGTTTGGTAAACCTGGCCAAAACCCACTTTAGCGGCCTGGGTGCCGTGGCCGGCGTAGCTACTGCGGGCATAGCACAGGGCGCACTGGTGGCCGACCGCCTGGCCCTACCCTACGCCTACGTGCGCAGCAGCCCAAAGGCCCACGGCCTGGGAAACCAGATAGAGGGCTTCCTGCCCCCGGGTGCCCCTGTGCTGGTGGTGGAAGACCTGGTGAGCACGGGCAAGAGCAGCCTGAATGCCATAGAGGTGCTGCGTACTGCGGGCCACACCGTGGCAGGCCTGGTGTGTATTTTTTCCTATGGCTTCCCCGCAGCGGCTGGGCTGTTTGCACAGCATGCCGTAGAATGGTATAGTTTGACTAACTTAGAGGCGCTGATAGAGGCAGGCATACAGCAGGGGCAGCTACCCGGGGCCATGGTGGAAACCATTCGCAACTGGCAGCAGGCACCCGAGCTGTGGCAGGCCGCTACCTCATAGCAAGACTTTTTTTTCTGCACCTACTACCCGCAACCAGAATAGAATCTCATCCGTATGGAATTGCTAGAGAACATAAGCCAAGCCCTGATAGATAAAGGAATCGAAAAGCAGGAATATGCCGGCGAAACAACCCTGCTGGTGCCAGAGGCCATCCTGTTCGAAACGCTGGTGCAGCTGAAGGAAAACTTCGGATTTGACTACCTGGTAGATGTAGTGGCCACAGATCACTTCCGGGACGTACAGCGCTTTGAACTGCACTACAACCTATATAACCTATCGGCCAAGAAACGCCTGCGTGTAAAAACCCTGCTCGCCAGCGAAAGCAAGCCAGAGGTGGAAAGCGTAGTGCCCATCTGGCCAGCGGCCAACTGGTATGAGCGCGAACAGTATGACATGATGGGCATCCATTTTCGCAACCACCCCGACCTACGGCGGCTGTATATGCCCGAAGACTTTGAGTACTACCCTATGCGCAAGGAGTTTCCCCTCATCGGCATACCCGGTAGCATACAGATGCCCGAAAAAGACCCCCCGAAAGGCTACAAATAAACCCATCATGGGGGCACGGATACCCCCTAACCCAGTTTTGCACGGCTCGAGGCTTTTCCGTACCTTTCTACGGGAATATTTTTAGACACATCGCTACATGATCCGCTCGCTTCCGGCACTTTTTGTAGGCATCCTTACTATGCTGCAGGCTTCGCTTGGCCAGAGCCTGAAGGTCGTGTTCATACAGATGGATCCCAGCAGGCCCGTCTCCTTCGCTGATAGCTATCGGTCTACCCTCGATCTGCAAAAGGTCAGCCAGGATCTCCCCCTTCATCATCCGCTGCTGCACCTGGCCGACTATACCGACAAAGAACCTGTGGTATTCAACAGCAGCTGCATAGATCCGATTGCAGAAGCTTGTTTTTTACCCGAAATGAAGATGGTCCTGTCAGACGTTACCTACGTTTTCGGAAACCATCTGGCGCACGCCATCAAGTTCAAGAATACTGCGCCCTACAGTCCGGGGCCACAGATGCTGCCGCTGGACTTTCTGTTTACGGAGACAACCCTGCTAGCGGCAAACCAGGTGCGAGATCAGCTGTTCGACCGCGGTTTTGCACAATTTTTTCAGGCCAAAGGGCTACCGACCCTGGTGCCCATGACTGCCGCCTACCGGAAGCAGCTGGCCACTAGCGTAGCGCCAGAACCTGTAACACCGCCTACAAGCCTGACTGCCACCCAGACCCAGACCCAGACCCAGACCCAGACCCAGACCCAGACCCAGACCCAGACCCAGAC
>JAJTIE010000070.1 GCA_021300195.1 Bacteroidota bacterium
CCTAGTCCGTATCTTGCCACATGGCAGAAACCCACTCTCCCCCCCGGCTGGTACTCATCGATGCGATGGCGCTCATCTTTCGGGCCCACTTTGTGTTTATCAAGAACCCCCGCGTTACCAGCACCGGTATCAACACCTCGGCCGTGTATGGCTTTGCCAATAGCCTGATGGAGGTGCTAAATAGCCACCAGCCTACCCACCTGGGTGTAGCCTTTGAGAGCCGGGTGCCCACCCTGCGCGAGGAGGCCTACCCCGCCTATAAGGCCAACCGCGAAGAGGCTCCCGAAGACATACGTGCCGCAGTGCCCATGGTAATGGAGCTGCTGAAGGCCCTGCGCATACCCTGCCTGGAGCTGGACCGCTACGAGGCCGATGACGTGATCGGCAGCCTGGCCTGGCAGGCCGCTGCCCGGGGCATAGACTGCTACATGCTAACCCCGGACAAGGACTATGCCCAGCTGGTAAAGCCCCACGTGTACCTGCTGCGCCCCAGTAGCAAGTTTGCCCCCCAGGAGCTGCTGGATGCAGCGGGGGTTCAGCAGAAGTTTGGCGTAGCGCCCACCCAGATAGCCGACCTGCTGGGCCTGAAGGGCGACAGCATAGACAACATACCCGGCATCCCCAAGATAGGCGAAAAAACCGCCCTCAGCCTGCTGGAAACCTATGGCACCCTGGAGGAAGTGATAGCCCATGCAGGCGAAATAGACAAGAAAAGTGTGCGAGAAACCATACAGGCCCATGCCGAGCAGGGCCGGATGAGCAAGCAGCTGGCCACCATCTACACCGATGCCCCCATAGCCCTGGACCTGGACAGCCTGGTGCTGGAGGCGCCCGACAAAGAGGCATTGGAGGTGCTGCTGCACAAGTGGGAGTTTCGGACCCTGGCCCAGCGCCTGCTGGGCGGCGCACCGGCAAACGGGAAGGCCGGGTTGCCGCAAGCCCCCGACCTATTTAGTACCCCCGCCGGCCCCGACACAACCCCTGCCGACTCAGACAGCCCCGACCAAGTGGAGGGCCCCAGCCTATACCGCAGCCTGGCCGATACGCCCCACCACTACGAGCTGGTAGCGGGCCGGGCAGAGATAGAAAAACTGGTGGCAGAGGCACGCCGCCAGCCCGCCATCTGCTTCGATACCGAGACCACCGGCCTGGATGCCCTGCAAGCCCAGGTGGTGGGCCTGGCCCTCAGCTGGCAGGCCGGTACGGGCTACTATATCCCATTCCCCGAAGATCAGGAGGCCGCCCAGGAACAGTGGGAATGGATACGCCCCCTGATGGAGGACCCGCAGGTAATGAAGGTGGCCCAGAACCTCAAGTATGACCTAACCATCCTGGGCAACTATGGCATAGGCCTGAAGGGCGAGCTGTACGATACCATGCTGGCCCACTATGTAGCCCACAGCCACCTGCGCCACGGCATGGACCTACTCGCCACCACCTACCTGAACTATGCCCCCATGCCCATTACCAGCCTGATAGGCAAAAAGGGCAAGGGGCAGCTAAGCATGCGCCAGGTGCCTGTAGACCAGGTGGCTGAGTATGCCGCCGAGGATGCTGACATAACCTGGCAGCTGTACCAGCAGCTGGCCCCCGAGGTAGAGGCTGCCGGGCTGAACCCCGTGCTGCAGCAGGTAGAGCTGCCCCTGCTGCCCGTGCTGGCACGTATGGAACGCACGGGCATAACCGTAGATGTACCCTTCCTGGAGGACTATAGCGCCGAGCTGAAGCAGGAGCTGCGCAGCCTGGAAGCACAGATATACGACCTGAGCGGCGAAACATTCAACATCAATAGCCCCCGCCAGCTGGGCGAAGTCCTCTTCGAAAAACTGCAGCTGGCCAAGCCCAAAAAGACCCGAACCGGCCAGTACAGCACCGACGAGGAAGTGCTGAGTAGCCTAGCAGCCATGGGCTACGAGCTACCCGATCGGGTGCTGGACTACCGCGAGCTGACCAAACTGAAAAGCACCTACGTGGACGCCATCCCCCAGCTGGTAAACCCCCTTACGGGCCGCGTGCACACCAGCTACAACCAGGCAGTGGCTGTTACAGGCCGCCTGAGCAGCAATAACCCCAACCTGCAGAATATACCCATCCGCACGGCCCGGGGCCGAGAGGTGCGCAAGGCCTTTGTGGCCGCAGACGGCCAGCACCTGCTGCTAAGTGCAGACTATAGCCAGATAGAACTGCGCATCATGGCAGCCATGAGTGGAGACCAGCACCTGCTGGCCGCCTTTCGCGATGGGGCCGATATCCATACCGCCACCGCGGCACGCGTGTTTGGCGTAGACCCCGGGGCGGTAGACCGCGAGATGCGGGGCAAAGCCAAGATGGTAAACTTTGGCATCATCTACGGCATTACTGCCTATGGGCTCAGCCAGCGCCTGGGCATCTCGCGTGCCGAAGCGGCGCACATTATTGAGAGCTACTTTGCCCAATACCCCGGGGTGAAGGCCTATATGGAAGACTGTGTGGCGCGTGCCCGCCACACGGGCTATGCCTATACGCTGATGGGCCGCCGCCACCTGCTGCGCGACATAGATAGCCGCAATGCCACCGTCCGGGGTTTTGCGGAGCGAAACGCCATCAACACCCCCATACAGGGCACGGCGGCAGACATGATCAAGCTGGCCATGATACGCACGCAGGCAGCACTAGACCAGGCAGGCCTGCGCGCCCTGCTGCTGCTGCAGGTGCATGACGAACTGGTGCTGGAGGTGCACCAGGACGACCTGGAAGCACTGAAACCCCTGGTGACCGAGGCCATGCAGGCAGCCATGCCCAGCCTGGCAGTGCCCATTGTGGTAGAGATAGGCGCTGGGCCCAACTGGCTGGATGCGCACTAGAGCCCCCCGGTGAGCTGCAACTATGGCAGATGGGGGGCTTGTAAAAGCCAACTGAATGCGCAAAAAACCAGGGCATACCCCCCCAGGGTCTCGCGCGTTATGCGGGGCCTGGCCCGCACAGCTGGCTTTTAGGCTCGGGTTTGGCTCCATCCCTGCGTACGCTGCAGGTCTACGTCCGGTGCCATCTGGTGCACGGCTTCCACCTCCTCGGCTGCATTGGCGGGCAAGATCCACTTGAGCAAATAAAAACCAACCAAGCCCGAAATGATGCTGCCCAGCAGGATGCCTATTTTGGCCGTTTCCTTGAAGGCCGGATCGGTAAAGGCTAGCTCGCTTACAAACAGGCTCATGGTGAAGCCGATGCCGCACAGCCAGCTTACGGCATAGATCTGCGGCATGCTGGTGCCACGGGGCAGGCTGGCCATGCCGGTGCGGATGCTGAGCCAGCTGAAAAAGGTAACCCCAGCCTGCTTGCCCACGATAAGCCCCAGGGCAACCCCCAGGCTTACCGGGCTGAAAACTTCATCCGCTATCTTGTCCCAGTGCAGATGCACACCGGCATTTGCCAGGGCAAATACCGGCATAATGGCAAATGCAACCCAGCTCGCCACGCTATGCTCCACCCGCTGCAGCGGTGTTTCTACCGCAGTGGCGGCCTGGCGGATCTGCTGTGTATACACCAGTCCGTCGGGGTTCCGAAACGTGTCTCGGCTCTCCGCCGGTATGCCCTTGAAGCGCCCCAGGGCCTGCTCCGTATTATGTATAAATTCGGCACTGTTGATGCGTGTGGTGGCCGGTATTACCAGGGCCAGCAGCACCCCGGCTATGGTGGCGTGTATGCCACTCTGTAGCACCAGCAGCCATACCGCTATGCCCACCAGGGTAGCCAGGATGGGTATCCGGTAGCGTATGCGCAGCAGGAAGTAAAGCAGCGCGAGCAGCCCGATTGCCGCTCCCAGGTAGCCCCAGTTTATCTGATCGTTGTAGAAAAGCGCGATGACCACCACGGCCCCCAGATCGTCCACAATGGCCAGGGCCGAGAGAAACACCCTGATGCCAATGGGTACCCGTGCCCCCAGCAGCGCCAATACCCCCAGCGAGAAGGCAATGTCTGTAGCCATAGGGATGCCCCAGCCCGTACTGCTGCGCGCGCCTCCATTGAAGAAAAAATACACCGCCGCCGGAAAAAGCATCCCACCCAGGGCGGCCATGATGGGTAGCAGGCTCCTCTTCAGGCTGCTCAGTTCGCCCACCAGTAGTTCGCGCTTGATCTCCAGCCCCACATAGAGGAAGAAGACAACCATCAGCGCATCGTTTATCCAGTGGCTAAGGCCCATGGTGAGCGCGTGCGACCCAAGCCCGATGGTGAGTGGCGTATGCCAGAAGTGCTGATAGCTGTCGCCCCAGGCACTGTTGGCCCAGATCATGGCCGCAGCCGTGCACAGGATCAGCATGATGCTTCCGCTCAGCTTATTGTGCATAAACTGGCTAAAAAGCACGGCTGGAGCCTCTAGTGTGCGGGTAATGGTGCGCGGAATGGGGCGTAGTTCTTGCTTTGCCATAGGTATACAAAGCTAGCGAAACACCGACAAGCACCCAAAAGGCACCGTCTGCAGTATGGGTTTCTTTTTTAGCTTTGCGCCACAAGGCGGTGTGCGTGCGCACAGCCCGTTTAACCTCATCACGTTGCAACCCCATTTAATTTAAGTAGTTAAAAATGTCTGATCAGCTAGTACCCATTACGGTAGCCAAAGGCGATGGCATAGGCCCCGAAATTATGGATGCCACCCTGCGTATCCTGGAGGCAGCAGGTGCTCGTATAAAGCCCGAGTACATCGAGATTGGCGAGCAGGTGTATCTCAAGGGCGTTACCAGCGGCATTGCCCCCGAGGCCTGGGAGAGCCTGGAGCGCACCCGCGTATTCCTGAAAGCACCCATCACCACCCCCCAGGGCGGCGGCTTCAAGAGCCTGAACGTAACTACCCGGAAAACATTGGGGCTGTTTGCCAACATTCGCCCCTGCCGCACCTATACCCCCTACGTGCGCAGCAAGCACACGGATATGGACCTGGTGATCATCCGCGAGAACGAGGAGGATACCTACGCAGGCATTGAGCACCGCCAGACCGATGAGGTATATCAGTGCCTGAAGCTTATCAGCCGCCCCGGCTGCGAGAAGATTATCCGCTACGCCTTTGAGTATGCTGTGGCCAACAACCGCAAAAAGGTAACCTGCTTCAGCAAGGACAACATCATGAAGATGACGGACGGCCTGTTTCACAAGGTGTTTGACGAGATAGGTGCCGAGTATCCGCAGATTGAGAAAGAGCACTGGATCATCGACATTGGCGCGGCAAAGATGGCCGATACCCCCGAGGACTTTGATGTGATCGTGATGGAGAACCTGTATGGCGACATCCTGAGCGATGTGGCCGCCCAGATAGCTGGGTCGGTAGGCCTGGCAGGTAGTGCCAATATCGGCGCGGGCTATGCCATGTTCGAGGCCATACACGGCAGTGCCCCCCGCCGGGCGGGCCAGAATATGGCAAACCCCAGCGGCCTGCTGAACGGTGCCGTGCAGATGCTGGTGCACATAGGCCAGCCCGACGTGGCCGAAAAAGTACAAAACGCCTGGATAAAGACGCTGGAAGATGGCGTGCATACCTACGACATCTACCGCGAGGGTGTGAGCAAGGAAAAGGTGGGTACGCGCGAGTTTGCCGATGCGGTAATTGCCCGCCTGGGCCAGGAGCCCAAGCAGCTGAAGCCGGTGCGCTACAATAAGGATGCAAAGCCGATGGATACCAACCGCTATACCATTACCACCCGCAAACCCGCCCATACAAAAGAGCTGGTAGGCGTGGATGTATTTGTGCATTGGCCTGGTTTTGAGCCAGAAAAACTGGCACAGGAGATACAAAAGGCCGGTACGGACAGCCTGGCCCTGGGCATGATCTCTAACCGGGGAACCAAGGTATGGCCCGATGGGCACCCCAGCACCTTCTGTACCGACCACTGGCGCTGCCGCTTTAAGGGAAAAAATGGCAGTGTGAAGCACAAGGACGTGATAGCCGTGCTAGGCAAGCTGGAAGCCGCCGGGGTAGACTTTATCAAGACGGAGCATCTGTATCTGTTTGACGGTCAGGATGGCTACACCAAGGGCCAGGGTGAATAGCAATTCATTCATACCCTTTTTCTAGCCACTTATTTCAACGGTAATGAAACAAGAAAAGCCCCGCGTGGGGCTTTTCTTGTTTGATCCCGACACGGAACTACCGGGGCTCGGGGGGGGCTTTTCCCCTCCTCCTGTCGGTCATACCAGCCTACTATCGGGTATGGGGAACATCCATGCGGGGGAGAAACAGACTTGCCCCTAGGTCGGCCCGTGCCGTGTAGATTGCTGCAATGCAGATGCCAGCTACGGCACGGTGCAGGCAGGGTAGGGATAGAGGCCGGGCTACTGTTGTGCTAGTACAGCGAGGTGTCGCCCGACTCGAACTGTAGTACGATGTATTCAATCTGGGCATCCTCCACATCCGTAGTGGGGTGGTAGCCATTTTTCAGGTTTGCGCCAAATAGCGTAGCCAGCGTCTGCCAGAAGACAGCCGATGCGCCCGAGCGGTATTCCTTGATCAGCTCATAGGCCGAGTTGTTGGTTTCCCGATGAATCAGCTTGATCAGCACCTTGCCCTGCGAGAGGGTGAGTTTTCGCAGCTGCCCTTCGTACTCCTCTTTTAGCTGCTTTTCCAGGGCCTTGGTGTAGGCCTTGCGTGTCTTTTCGTCTGGCATGGTGGCCAGCTTGTCATTCGTCTCGCGCAGTAGCCGCCCGCTCAGTTTGGCCAGGGCATACACCTTCAGTACATCTGCGCGTAGTTTGGTTATCTTGTGCATCTGCCGTGCCCGCCTGCGCGCTTCGCGCTGGGCTTCCACAGGGTCGGCCAGGTAGGGGGGCTGCACGGTGACAGGCTCCGTGAAGAATATCGGCCTGCGATCTACCGGGTCTGCCGGTGCCCAGTACCTGCCATCGTCTCGCTGCCAGCCCTGTGCCTGCGCGCCAGCTGCCAGCTCAGCAGCTACCACCATAAGCAGCAGTAAGCTGTACGCGGCACATAGGCAGGATGTTTGAGGCAGCCTCATACACAAAAATACGCAAAATACATGCCACAGTTGGCGGCCCTATGGCTGCGCGGCCCGGGGCTGTGCGTGGGCTTCTGCCAGGGGTACCGGTGCAGTTTGGCAGCGGCCCTGGGCACAGCTGGCCAGGTAGTTCAGGTAGCCGGGCTGCCAGGCTGCCAGCTTGCTATCGATTTCGGCCAGTGTATGGTGCAGCTGCCTGAGTAGGACCTCGGCCTGGCCCCTGGCGGCCTCCAGGTCTACGGGGTCTTCGGCATTTAGGTCTGTCAGCAGCTGGCTGCTGGCTTGGTATAGCTGCTCCAGCATCCGTAGCTGCTCCGAAAACTGCCGGCGGTAGGCCCCGAACGCCACCTGGCTCAGCGAGTCCTTCTGCACAAAATCATATACATGGGCTGGCCACAGTTGCCGTGGTTTGCGTACAAACAGGCTGTCTTCTGCTACTTGCAGGCTGTCTATTCGGTGCTTCAGGCGGGCTGTTTGGCTCGCCAGCCGCTGGTGTGCACGCGCGGCCGCATGGCCATTGCGTGCGGGCTTGCTTGTACAGCACGGCAGCCCCTGCAGGGCTACACACAGGATAAAAAGCCACAGGCGCATAGCGGTACAAAGTCGGGATCTGTACTACTTAACCAGCTGGCGGCTAATCACCAACTGCTGAATCTCGCTGGTGCCTTCGCCTATGGTGCACAGCTTGGCATCGCGGTAGTACTTTTCTGCCGGATAGTCTTTTATGTATCCATAGCCCCCGTGTATCTGCACGCCCTCGTTGGCCACCCGCACACATACCTCGCTGGCCACATATTTTGCCATGGCACTCTCTTTGGTCATCTGTTGGACTTTGTTCTTCAGGTCGGCAGCCTGGTGGGTCAGCAGCTCCGCTACCTCTATCTCCGTGGCCATCCAGGCCAGCTTGAAGGCAATAGCCTGGTGGTCGAATATGGGTTTTTCAAACTGCTCACGCTCCTGGGCATACTTCAGGGCATGGTCCATGGCACCCTTGGCAATGCCCAGGCTAAGGGCAGCGATGGAGATGCGCCCGCCGTCTAGCACCTTCATTGCCTGGTGAAAGCCATCTCCCACCTGGCCCATGCGCTGGCTATCGGGTATGCGCACCTGTTCCAGTATCAGCTCGGTAGTCTCGCTGGCCCGCATGCCCAGCTTGTTCTCCTTCTTGCCGGCGCTGAAGCCAGGCGTGCCCTTCTCTATGATGAAGGCTGTTGCGTTGCTGGGCATGCGCCGCTCGCCCGTACGGGCCAGTATGACGGCTACGTCTCCGCTTTTGCCATGCGTAATAAAGTTCTTGCTACCGTTTATTACCCAGTGGTCTCCATCCCGCTCAGCATAGGTGTTCATGTTACTGGCATCGCTACCGGTGTTCGCTTCGGTAAGGCCCCAGGCACCAATGTACTCTGCTGTTGCCAGCCTGGGCAGGTATTTCTGCTTCTGCGCCTCGCTGCCAAACTGCAGGATGTGGCCGGTACACAGGCTGTTGTGCGCAGCCATGCTCAGGCCTATTCCGCCGCATATACGCCCCAGCTCGGCTATTGCGGTTACATATTCATGGTAGCCCAGGCCACTGCCGCCATAGGCCTCTGGCACCAGCATGCCCATCAGGCCTAGCTGCCCCAGCTCCTTGAATACCGCTACCGGGAAGTACTGGGCTTCGTCCCACTCCAGTACATGGGGGCGTATCTTTTCTTCGCCATACTTGCGGACCATGTCCTGGATTTGCAGCTGTAGCTCGGTGGGCGCAAAGGATAGGCCGGTGGTTTGTGTTGATACAGTTGACATGGTGATGGAGGGGTTTTCAGAAACAAATACTTAATAATAGCTGTCTGGCGAGCAGTCTCGGAATAAAACGCTGCAAATCTAATCATAACGGACCAATGAAACGAGCGACGGATGAATTGTGCTCAGTTTCTCGGCTCCCCTCAGTGCTGCCAGCTCGATGAGGAAGCAAAAGCCGGCTAGCTCGGCACCCTGCTGCAGGCACAGGTGGCCCGCTGCCGCTGCCGTGCCCCCGGTGGCCAGCAGGTCATCGTGTATCAGCACCCGGTCTCCAGGCTTTATATGGTCTGTGTGCACCTCTATGGTGGCGGTTCCGTACTCCAGGTCGTAGGTGCGCTCGGCAGTTTTGCCTGGCAGTTTGCCCTTTTTACGCACAATCACAAAGCCGCAGTCCAGCTCCTGTGCCAGCATGGGGCCTAGCAGGAAGCCCCGGCTCTCAATGCCCGCTACCAGCGTGATGCCCGCCGACCGGTAGGGGGCTGCCAGGGCCCGGGCACAGTCGTGCACCAGCCCGGGGTCTAGCAGGATGGGGCTGATGTCCTTGAACTGGATGCCCGGCTTGGGGAAGTCTGGAATAACGCGTACGGACTGATCTAAGCGGGTGGCTAGCGTGGTATGCATGGCGAAGACGGGGATGCAGGGTATGATACGTATATTTAGGTGCAGGCTGGGGCGGCATACGGGGGCAGCCCGACAGTAAAACTAGCACAAGATCGGTGCCCAATTGCCATCCGGGGCGAATAATTGACCTGGCTGGGTGCTATTTGCGCGTGGAGGACCTATGGGCCTCCCGTAAACTGCCAGGCAGGGACGTATCATTGCGAATGATCTCCACCCCCTATAGCTTGAAGTCGCAGGGGACCACTACCCAGAACTTGATGGGCCTGCCTGGATGGCAGGCTAAAACTTGAGCAGATAGGCCTTGCGGGCGGGGTATCTTTATCCATGCTCCCCATCGGAGTACTTCCTGAAACAGCCCTTCGGTTATGCACCCAAGGGCTATGCTTTTTGCATTGGAAACAAGTGGGCGACCTAGGCTCTATGCCGAGGAAAGGCTAAAGCCCCTGGAATACAAAGCCTTCCATAGCTGGGGGCCTTTTCGTTAAGCGCTGTGCCTGCGTGGGGCCAAGGCGCTATGGGGGCAGCTGTGTGCCGCTACAGGGTGTAGTTGCGGCCAAGCATTTTGGTTTTATGCCGGCGCATCAACCTTCTGCTGTGTAACCCTAAACGTACCCTCATTGCAGATGAAGAAGGTGCTTTGTACAACGCTCTTATTGCTGGCTGCTGTAGGTAGCAGCCAGGCCAAGACTTTTTTGCTGGTACATGGTGCCATGGTGGATGGTACCAGCTGGTTTAAGCTAAGGCCCGGCTGGAGCAGCAGGGACACCAGGTGCACGTGGTAAACCTGGCAGGCCACGGCAATAATTGCGCGCCTATCGCAGCGATTACTTAGGAAGTTATGAAAGGCAGCTCATCGAAGCCCTTAACACAGTGGAGGAACCGGTGATATGGGTGGGGCATCGCATGGACGGATTGCTTATTTCTTCTGCTGCCAGCAAGGTGCCCCAAGAATAGCGACCCTGATATACGTAGCAGCCTTTGTACCCAGGACAGGCGAGCGTGTACTGGCCCTGAATCAGCAGGACACTACCAGTCAATTTGGGCCAAACCTGTGGTAGCCCAGCAGGAGGGATATATCATGAGGAAGCCCGACAAGATAGACGAGGTATTTTGTGCTTAAAAGGGGCTGCGTACCACAACAGCAGAAAAACAACCGCACCAATCAAGGTCCACAGAATGTCGTTCCAATCAAATATTGCCCTGCGACTTACAATTTGCAAAAACTCCCAGCCGATCAACCCTGCCGACGAAAGCAGGGCAGCCCATATATGTAGGTTCCTGGCATGCCACGTATGGGCCTTCTGCGGCTTGGTCATCTCCAGTTTGGCACCCACCAAAAACGCAGACACGCCAATGGCTGCAAAAAAGTTGGGCGCAACCCCAAGGAGATAGATGATTACCGGGACATTGCCTCGATAGTTGGCCCTTATTTCGTCTGAAAGGTAAGGGTAAAGCGCAAAACAGAGGCAAAATATCCCGAACAAATAGATTTTGAGACGGCGTGTTGGGTTTGGCGTAATCTTTCCTTTCATAATGCTAAGGGGCTTGACTAGCAGGTTTTCTTAGAAGTTGCTATTTTTTCTATAAAAAACTCCTCTGTTGGTGATGCCTGGCGTGTGGAAATGGCGGAAAAGGCTCGCCAATCAATAATTTCAAGAAGAGCCATTTCCACCACGCAA
>JAJTIE010000071.1 GCA_021300195.1 Bacteroidota bacterium
GCAGTGGTGTACACCACGCGGCCCTGCAGGTCGGTCAGCTGTAGGCTGTAGCTGCCGGGGGTGGCTAGGGCTACGTTTAGCTGGCCCGGGCTGGGGTTGGGGTACAGCTGGATGCCGCCTGCGGCCAGGCTAGCGGTGCGGCTAGTGGTAACGGCCACAAAGTTGATGGCGTTGCTCACCTGGTAGTCGCCGTTGGCATCGCGGTAGCTCACGTAATAGGTGCCGTTAGCAGTGGGGGTGAAGGTAACACCCGTGGCATTGACGATGGCCTGCAGGTTGGCATCCAGCCACTGGATGGTAGCGGTGTTAACGCCTGCCGGAGCGCTGAGGCTATTGCTGCCAGCTGTTTGAACAACCTGAACGCTGCTGTTTACGGCATATGCGGTGGCTTTCACAGAGGCTACGGCACCCGTGCAGTTGTGGTTGCTCGTAATACGGGCGTAGAAAGTCGCCGCCTCACCTGCCTGCAGTGTGTAGGCAGGGCTGGTGGTACCAGGATTGCCGAAACTGGTGTTATCGCTGCTCCACTCCAGCTGTTGGCCTGCCTCCAGGGTACCGTCGTAGGTAAACTGTACGCTACCGGCTCCCTGGCGTGCCTGGTCGGCCAGTACGGGGGCGGCGGGCTGAGCTACTGCGGTGCCGGTCAGGATCACTACTTCGCTGGGGCAGCTGCCGTTCCATATACGCACGTAGCGTACCTGGTCGGTACTGGCGGTGGCAAAGCTTACGTCTCCCGTTACGTCTACCCAGCCGGTGGCTGCATTGGCGGTGTTCACCTGTAGCTTTTCGACGGGATTCAAGGCGCGGGTGTTGGTAAAGCTTACGTTGCTACCCAGGCAGGCGCTGGCGGTGGTGGCCGCAAAGGTGGGGGCTGCGGGAGCTTCACAGCCCTGTAGACGCACCAGCCAGTAGTCGCTGGCTCCCCGGTTGGGCGCGGTCTTGTTGCCAGTTTGAAAACTCTGAGATCTGCCGCCCAGCAGGTAGCCGCCGTCGGTAGTGGCTACTATGCTATGTAGCATATCATAGTCAGTGCCGCCATAGGTGCTGTCCCACTGCACCGCGCCCTGGGCATCTATCTTCACTACCCAGTAGTCTTCGCCTCCTCGGTTGGGTGCCGTTTTGTTGCCGCTTGGGGAAGAGAAGGTCACCCCCCCCAGCAGGTAGCCGTCGTCGGTGGCTACTAGGCTATACAGCTCATCATAGCCTGCGCCGCCATAGGTGCGGTCCCACTGCAGCACGCCTATGTCATTTATCTTCACTACCCAGTAGTCCCAGCTGCCCCGGTTGGGCGCGGTCTTGTTGCCATTCATTCCGGAACCGGATTTCCCCCCCAGCAGGTAGCCGCCGGTGGTGGCTACTAGGCTGGTCAGCTCCTCATGGTTTGTGCCGCCATAGGTGCGGTCCCACTGCAGCACGCCATCACCATTTATCTGCACCAGCCAGTAGTCATCGCTGCCCCGTTTGGGGGCGGTCTTGTTGCCGGTATTGGCTTCGGAACCAGAGGTGCCGCCCAGCAGGTAGCCGCCGTTGGCCGTGGCCACCAGGGCTGTCGGCTCATCATCGCTACTGCCGCCATAGGTGCTGTCCCACTGCACCGCGCCCTGGGCATCTATCTTCACCACCCAGTAGTCAAAGCTCCCCCGGTTGGGCGCGGTCTTGTTGCCAGTATTGGCTGGAGACGTCGATCTGCCGCCCAGCAGGTAGCCGCCGTCGGCCGTGGTCACCAAGGCCGTCAGCTCATCATCGCTACTGCCGCCATAGCTGCGGTCCCACAGCAGCACGCCCTGGGCATCTATCTTCACCACCCAGTAGTCAAAGCTCCCCCGGTTGGGCGCGGTCTTGTTGCCAGTATTGGCTGGAGACATAGATTTGCCGCCCAGCAGGTAGCCGCCATCGGCCGTAGATACCAGAGAAGTGAGTAGATCTGCTTGTGAAAAGTATAGAACAGGATTATCAAGGTTGTAGCTGCCGCCATAGGTGCGGTCCCACTCCACCGCGCCCTGGGCATCTATCTTCACTACCCAGTAGTCGTAGTCGCCTCGTCTAGGCGCAGTCTTGTTGCCATTCATGCCCGAAGCGGATCTGCCGCCCAGCAGGTAGCCGCCGTCGGCTGTGGGTAGTATTTCTGTGAGATCTTCATGATTGCTGCCGCCATAGGTGCGGTCCCACAGGATGCGGGGCCCCCTGGGCGCGGCCCTGGCCAGCAAAAACGGTAACTAGCAGCAGGGCTAGTAGCAGCCCCCTGGCTGCGCGGTGTGGAAAACTAAAGGTGGCGTTCATAGCAAAGAAGGTTAAATAATACAAAAAAGGCACACAGCCATGCCAGCGGCAAGCTCGTTGCAAGCTTAATCAATTTTGGAGAGGAAAGCCAACCTCTTGGGGGTCTTTTGAGGGCTGTTTGGGGCTGTTTACCGCCGGGCGGGGTACGAGAGGCCCGTAGCCGCATACGCCCCCCCTGCTAAGCGCACCCCAAAAAGCCCGCATCTTCCGTACGGGCGTATGGGTTCATTTGTGTTCCATAAAAAACAAGCTACGGATTTTGTGTTCCCAAAATAGGCATTTGTGGAACACAAGGCGGGCCTGAGGCGGGTGCACGCCCGGCCTGGCGCTACACCACCACGTTCACAATCTTGCCGGGCACCACAATCACCTTTTTGGCGGGGCCATCGGCCAGGTGCTTCTGTATTTCTTCGGCAGCCAGTACGCGCTCCTCCACCTGGGCGGGGCTCAGGTCTAGCGGCAGCTGTAGCCTAGCTGTTGATGATACTAAGCAGGGGCCCAAAAGCATACTCCGAGGGGCTGCGGCCCCCCCCCCTGTGCACCACTTGTATAATGTGCTGGGCTTCCATAGCCTTTAGCAGCCTGGCGGCACTGGTTTTGGGCACCCGGGCATTGCTATGGAAATGGGTAGAGCTAAAGATGGGGCGCGAAAACAGGTAGTCCAGGCACTGTATGGCCCACTGCGAGCGGGTGGTCTGTGCGATCAGCTGTTTCATGCGCTCGTACAGGTCTATGATTTGGCGTAGCTGGCGGGTGTTAGTCTCGGCCTGTTGTATTACCCCCGTCAGAAAAAAACGGATCCAGTGTGTCCAGGAGCCGGAGTCGGTTACGTGCTTTAGTGCATCGTAATAGGCGGCACGCTGGGCCTCCAGGTACTGGCTCATATAGAATACAGGCTGATGTATGATCCCCTTGTGAAACAGAAAAAGCGGTATCAATATGCGGCCTATACGTCCGTTTCCGTCTATAAATGGGTGCAGGATCTCAAACTGTGCGTGGACAATAGCCAGCTGCACCAGGGTGTCTTTCTCGTCATAGTGTAGGTACTGCTCCCAGTTATTCAGTCCCTGTTGCATAGCGGGTACAGCTGGGGGTACAAAGCGGGCGGTATCCAGGGTACTGCCGGGGACGCCGATCCAGTTCTGTGTACGGCGAAAGTTGCCGGGGTCGCTGTTGGCCCCTCTGGTGCCTTGCAGTAGTATGCGGTGCGTGTCCCGGATGAGGCGGAGCGATAGGGGCAGCTCGGTCAGTTGGTCTCTGGCATAGGTGAGCGCGTTTCGGTAGTTAATCACCTCCTGTATGTCTGCCAGCGGGCCTTCGGGTTGCTGGGGCGAACCCTCGTAGGCCATTACCTGCTCCAGGGTAGCCTGTGTGCCTTCTATCTTGGACGATAGTACGGCTTCCTGTGTGCGCAGGGGCGAGAGCAGCAGGCTGGGGTTCACTACAGATTGTAGCAATCCATCATACCGGGCAATGTGCCGGTTGGCTGCGCCTAGCAAGTCTAGCAGAGCTTCCCACTCCAGACGCTCCGGCGGCAGGGGCATGGGAACGTATGGGTTCATTTGTGTTCCATAAAAAACAAGCTACGGATTTTGTGTTCCAAAAATAGGCATTTGTGGAACACAAGGCGGGCCTGGAGGCGGGTGCACGCCCGGGGTGGCACTACACCACCACGTTCACAATCTTGCCGGGCACCACAATCACCTTTTTAGCGGGGCCATCGGCCAGATGCTTTTGTATTTCTTCGGCAGCCAGTACGCGCTCCTCCACCTGGGCGGGGCTCAGGTCTAGCGGCAGCTGCAGCCGGAAGCGGAGCTTGCCGTTTATGCTAACCGGGTACTCGAAGCTGCGTTCCTGCAGGTAGCGTTCCTCCCACTGGGGGAAGGGGCTGGCAAAGATGGAGCCGGGCTGGCCGGCTCGCTGCCACAGCTCTTCGGCCAGGTGGGGGGCAAAGGGGGCCAGGCACTGCAGGAAGGGCAGCAGCACGGCCTGCTTGCAGCTCTTCAGCTTGTACAGCTCGTTCACCAGGATCATAAACTGGGGTACGGCGGTATTGAAGCTGAGGCGCTCAATGTCCTCGCGGGTTTTTTTGATGGTTTGGTGCAGCAGCTTCAGTTCGGCCTCGGTGGGCGCATCGGGGGTGGCGGCCCAGGCTCCGTGCTCGTCCAGGCACAGGCTCCACACGCGCTTCAGGAAGCCGTATACGCCACTGATGCCCTGGGTGTTCCAGGGCTTGTGCTGCTCCAGCGGGCCCAGAAACATCTCGTACAGGCGGAAGGTATCGGCCCCGTACTGGCGGCAGATGTCGTCCGGGTTCACCACATTCAGCAGCGACTTGCTCATTTTCTCCGTTTCGCGCTTTACGCGAAACACCCCACCCGCTCCGTACTCTATCTGTGCATCGGGGTAGGCAGCGGCCAGGGTGGGGCGCCAGGCCTCTACGTCTAGCAGGTCGTCTTCCACCAGCTTTACGTCCACATGCAGGGCTATGTAGTCGTCGGGCTGGGCTACGCGGTCGGCGCTTACGAATACCTGTTCGGTCTTTTTCTTGTACACCAGGGCACTCACGCCCTGTATCATGCCCTGGTTTACCAGGTGGCGGAAGGGCTCGCGCACGGGGCTGTGGCCCAGGTCGTGCAGGAAGTGGGTCCAGAAGCGGCTATACAGCAGGTGGCCTACGGCATGCTCGGCCCCGCCCACATACAGGTCTACAGGCAGCCACTTTTCCAGCTCGTCGGCAAAGCGGGTGTTGTTTCGGGGGCTTACATAGCGCATAAAGTACCAGCTGCTGCCGGCCCAGCCGGGCATGGTGTCGGTCTCGCGGGGGCCCAGGGGGGTGTTTACCCAGCTTTCTACGGCAGCCAGGGGGCTTTGGCCGGTGCCGGTGGGGCGGTAGCTCTGCACCTGGGGCAGGGTTACGGGCAGCTGCTCCACAGGCACCGGGGTGGGGATGCCGTCCTGGTAGATAATGGGGATGGGCTCGCCCCAGTAGCGCTGGCGGCTGAAGATGGCATCGCGCAGGCGGTAGGTGGTGCGGCGGGTGCCCAGGCCTTTTTCCTCCAGTGCGTGTAGTACGCGCTCTATGGCCTGGGGCACCTGCAGCCCGTTCAGGAAGTCGCTGCTGTGCAGGGTGCCGGTTTTGGCCTCGTAGGCCTGCTGCTGCACATCGGTATCGCTGTGGATAACGGCGCGGATGGGTAGGCCAAAGTGGTGGGCAAAGCGGTGGTCGCGGCTGTCGTGCGCGGGCACGGCCATTACGGCCCCGGTGCCGTAGCCCATCAGCACATAGTCGGCCAGGTAGATGGGCAGGCGCTGGCCGGTGAAGGGGTGCTGCGCCTGGCTGCCGGTGTACACACCGCTCACGCCCTTTACATCGGCCAGTCGGTCTCGCTCGCTGCGGTGGGCGGCCTGGTCTATGTAGGCCACTACCTGTGCCTGCTGGGCGGGGGTGGCCAGGCTGCGTGCCAGGGGGTGCTCGGGGGCTAGTACCAGGCAGCTAACGCCCCACAGGGTGTCGGGCCGGGTGGTGAATACCTCAATGGATTCGGCCTGGCCCTCCAGGGCGAAACGCACGCTGGCTCCGGTGCTTTTGCCTATCCAGTGCCGCTGCATCTCCAGGATGCTGCCGGGCCAGCTGAGGCCCTCCAGGCCCTGCAGCAGCCGCTCGGCATAGGCGGTGATGCGCAGGCTCCACTGGCGCATGGGCCTGCGCTCCACGGGGTGGCCGCCGCGTTCGCTCAGGCCGTCTTTCACTTCCTCGTTGGCCAGCACGGTGCCCAGGGCGGGGCACCAGTTTACCAGCGTTTCGCTCTGGTAGGCCAGGCGGTAGCGTTGCAGGCGTGCCTCCTTTTCGGCGGGGGTATAGGCGTGCCACTGGGCGGCGGTAAAGGCTTCCTCGCTGTCGGTAGCGGCGGCCAGGCCGGTGCTGCCCTGTGTGGCAAAATGGGCTTCCAGCTCGGCTATGGGGCGGGCCTGCTGCCGCTGGGTGTCGTACCAGTGGGCAAAGAGTTGCAGGAAGATCCACTGCGTCCAGCGGTAGTAGTCGGGGTCGCAGGTGCGGATGTCGCTGCCCGGGGTGTGCACCAGGCCCAGCATGTCCAGCTGCCGGCGGTAGGTGGCCACGTTCTGCTCGGTAGTAAGGGCCGGGTGCTGGCCTGTCTGGATGGCGTAGTTTTCGGCCGGGAGGCCAAAGGCGTCGTAGCCCATGGGATGCAGTACCTCGTAGCCCAGCATTTTTCGGTAACGGGCTACAATGTCGGTAGCCACATAGCCCAGGGGGTGGCCCACATGCAGCCCTGCCCCGCTGGGGTAGGGAAACATGTCGAGCACATAGTATTTGGGCTTGCTACTGCGGGGGTCGAATGCCATGAGCTGGCTCTGCTGCCAGTGCTGCTGCCACTTGGCCTCCAGGATGCGAAAGGCGTGCGCGTATTCCATGCTGCAAATAGCGCAATAGAAAGCAAGTTTTGCAAACCCGCGTGTGTATATATACACGGCTGCGCCGCACCCAGCCCTGAGGCCCCGCGCCCATATCGAAACCGTGCAGCACCTAGCCGGGCGTGCACCCGCTTCCAAGCCCGCCTTGTGTTCCACAAATGCCTATTTGTGGAACACAAATGAACCCATACGCATCCATCATCCATGCCCCTGCCGCCGGGGCGTTTGGAGTGGGAAGCCCTGCTAGACTTGCGTGGCGCAGCCAACCGGCATATTACCCGGTATGATGGCTTGCTGCAATCTGTAGTGAACCACAGCCTGCTGCTACTCGGCCGGAAGCTGCGCCCAGACAGAGTGCCCGCGGACCATAAGCAAGCCGGGGACGGGCTGGAAGCGGAGGCTATTCGATACCAGGACAAGACCCATTAAAAAAATGTCGCTTCCTATTGCTGTTTCCCTTTAATGGAACTATTTTTGAATAAAAAATGGAAATCATACGTTTCACTGATCTCTTTTGCGGTGTAGGGGGATTCAGGGTAGCGATGGAGCGAGTTAGTAAAGAATACAATCTGAAATCGGAATGCGTACTTTCTTCCGATATAGATTCCTTTTGCCGATTAAGCTATGAAGCAAACTTTGGAGAATATCCTGACGGAGATATTACAGAAATAGATGAAAAAAATATTCCGGATCATGATATATTATTTGCTGGCTTCCCATGTCAACCCTTCAGTATAATAGGCCAGATGAGGGGCTTCGAGGATACAAGAGGGACACTTTTTTTTTGATATTGCCAGAATACTGAAAGAAAAAAAACCAACAGCCTTTGTACTGGAGAATGTAAAGCAGCTTGTTGGTCACAATGGGGGCAAAACGCTGAAAACCATTCTTAGTTCTCTAAAAGAAATAGGCTATCAGACAGTTATGTATTCAGTCTTGAATGCATTAGACTATGGCCTACCTCAAAAGCGCGAAAGAATAATAATTGTCGGACATCTTGATCCTGTTTTATTTTCGTTTCCTGTTCCTGTACGACCCGTTCCAGCACTAGAAGGTTTTCTGGAAAAAAAGTGGATCAAAAATATTACGCTTCATCTCGAATAGTAGAGAAGCGAAAATCTATGCATCAGGCTATGTGCTATCCCTCTATATGGCACGAGAATAAATCCGGGAATATCTGTTCTTATCCGTATTCTTGTGCGCTTAGGGCGGGTGCTTCTTATAATTACTTACTGGTAAACGGCGAAAGAAGATTAACACCAAGAGAGATGTTTCGGCTTCAGGGATTCCCTGACAGTTACCAACTGATCCACCCTGATGGCCAATTAAGAAAGCAGGCAGGAAACTCTGTACCTGTAAACATGATTGCGTCGGTCATCCGTAAATTATTGCCATTTGTAGCGAAAACACTGAACCCAACACACACATTACAAGAATATAATTTTTGTTATAATCGATCTTAGTCAATGGGAGAAAACAGGAAGCCAAAACTCAGAACAGTGAGCAGAACAGAACAGCCGTTTGCGCTGAACGATTTTCCGCCGAATTTCCCCACAGAGCTCGGGAAGCATGTGCTTGCGCTGATGGCTGCCAGAGAAACCCCTGCTATTGAGGGAAAAGACTGGGAAGAGATATTTGCAAAATGTATCGGGGCAGCCTGGAAACCATCAAATATAGGACTGGATGATGTGGTACTGGGGGATACTGCCTGGGGCCTGAAGTCAGTAAAAAACGAAAATCCATTTCAGTTGAAACGTGTAAGACTCATTTCTGGCCGAAACTCCCCCAATTACTCTTTTGGCGAAAAAATAAGTCAGGAAGAAGATTCGAACAGAGTAGGAAACAGTGTTCTCTCCATCTGGAATGAACGGGTATCAGAGGTTAGAAAGAAATACCGAAATTTAAGAACCGCTGTACTAGTAAAATCCCACTCGCTTGAGAAACTTGTTGTTTTTGAATTCGATACGATTCGATACGATCCAGAATTGTATGACTGGAAATGGAACAAGAATGGAAATCTTGAAGGTTTCTACCGCCAAGACCAATATCATGCTTTTACTTGGCAGCCACATGGCTCTCAGTTTACCATTATAGAAGCGGCACCAGGCAGAAGGCTTTGTCTAACTTTGAAAAGACCTCCAACATTAAATCGGGATAAAATTCTTGAATTGATCGAATTTGATCCGAAAATGGTTGAATTTTCTTATACGCATGATGATCAACTCTTTCGTAAGGAAAGTTGACGAGTGCTCCCTATGCTTATCCATATATAGTGGATAGGCAATAAGTTCATCCCTTAATCATAGAAAAAAAGCCCGGGTTAACAGGGCTACATATTCCGGCGGTACTGGCCACCCACCTGGTACAGGGCTTGGCTCATCTGGCCCAGGGTGCACCACCTGGCGGCGTCCATCAGGGCTGCAAAGAGGTTGCCATGGGTAACGGCGGTATGCTGCAGGTGCTGCATGGCCTGGCTGGCCTCGGGGGCATTGCGCTGCTGCTGGGCCTGTACGGCCTGTATCTGCGCCTCCTTCTCCTCGGTGGTGGCGCGGATTACCTCGCCGGGTATCAGGGTAGGGCTTCCGTCCTTGCTCAGGAAGGTATTGACGCCGATAATGGGTAGCTCGCCCGTGTGCTTTTGCATCTCGTAGTGCAGGCTCTCTTCCTGTATCTTGTTGCGCTGATACATGGTCTCCATGGCACCCAGCACGCCACCGCGCTCGCTTATGCGGCGAAACTCGGCCAGCACGGCTTCTTCCACCAGGTCGGTCAGCTCCTCTATGATGAAGCTGCCCTGCAGGGGGTTTTCGTTTTTGGCCAGGCCCAGCTCGCGGTTTATAATGAGCTGGATGGCCATGGCCCGGCGTACGCTCTCCTCGGTGGGGGTGGTTATGGCCTCGTCGTAGGCGTTGGTGTGCAGGCTGTTGCAGTTATCGTATATGGCATAGAGGGCCTGCAGGGTGGTGCGTATGTCGTTGAAGTCGATCTCCTGGGCATGCAGGCTGCGTCCGCTGGTCTGTATATGGTACTTCAGCATCTGGCTGCGTGCATCGGCCCCATATTTGTTGCGCATGGCCTTGGCCCATATGCGGCGGGCTACGCGGCCTATCACGCTGTACTCGGGGTCCATGCCGTTGCTAAAGAAGAAGCTGAGGTTGGGGGCAAAGGCATTGATGTCCATGCCCCGGCTCAGGTAGTACTCCACGTAGGTAAATCCATTGCTGAGGGTGAGGGCCAGCTGGGTGATGGGGTTGGCCCCGGCCTCGCTAATGTGGTAGCCGCTGATGGATACGCTGTAGAAATTGCGCACCTGCTGGTCGATAAAGTACTGCTGGATGTCGCCCATCATGCGCAGGGCAAACTCGGTACTGAAGATGCAGGTGTTTTGGGCTTGGTCTTCCTTCAGGATGTCGGCCTGCACGGTGCCGCGCACAGACTGTAGTGCCTGGGTGCGCAGGCGGGCATATACGTCGGCCGGCAGCACCTGGTCTCCGGTTACCCCCAGCAGCAGCAGGCCCAGGCCGTTGTTGCCCTGGGGCAGTGCGCCCTGGTAGCGGGGGCGCTCGGCACCCCTCGCAGCATAGATAGCCGCAATCTTCTGCTCCACCTCGGCCTCCAGGCCATTTTGCTTGATGTAGAGCTCGCACTGCTGGTCTATGGCGGCGTTCAGGAAGAAGCTGAGCAGCATGGGGGCTGGCCCGTTGATGGTCATGCTCACGCTGGTGGTGGGGGCACACAGGTCGAAGCCGGAATACAGCTTCTTGGCATCATCCAGGCTGGCAATAGAGACACCGCTGTTGCCAATCTTGCCGTAGATGTCGGGCCGGTGGTGGGGGTCTTCGCCGTACAGGGTTACGCTGTCGAAGGCAGTGCTGAGGCGGGCGGCGGGCATGCCCAAGCTCACGTAGTGGAAGCGCTTGTTCGTCCGCTCGGGGCCCCCCTCACCGGCAAACATACGGGTGGGGTCCTCGCCCGTGCGCTTGAAGGGGTATACCCCGCCTGCGTAGGGGAACTCGCCGGGCACGTTCTCGGTCAGCACCCAGCGCAGGATGTCGCCCCAGTCTTGGTACTTGGGCAGTACTACCTTGGGTATCTGCAGGTGGCTCAGGCTTTCGGTATGGTTGCGTACCTTGATCTCCTTGCCCCGCACCGTGTAGGTGTAGTACTCACCCTTGTACTGGTCGTGCTTGGCCTCCCAGCCGACCAGGATACTGCGACAGCTGGCATCCAGGCGATCCCACACCTTGTCGTAGAGTATTTTTACAGCTGCGGATTCACTGCCCTCTCTCTCCAGCAGGTGCAGGCTGCCGTGCAGCTGATAGGCCTGGCGTGCCAGCCCAGCCTGGCGGTCTACCCACTGGTTGTAGCGGTCGCTTTCTTCGGCTATCTCGGCCAGGTAGCGGGTGCGGTCGGGGGGGATGATGTAGATCTTTTCGCTAGGTAGCTGGGCCAGGTCGAAGCCACTCTTCAGGTCGGCACCGGTGCGTGCCACCAGGGTGTCCATTATGGCGCGGTACAGGGTGTTCATGCCCGGGTCGTTAAACTGGCTGGCTATGGTGCCATACACGGGCATCTGCTCCAGGGGCTGCTCCCACAGCTGGCGGCTGCGCTGGTAGGTTTTGGCTACATCGCGCTGCGCGTCCAGGGCTCCGCGTTTGTCAAACTTGTTGATGGCGATGAGGTCGGCGTAGTCGATCATGTCGATCTTCTCCAGCTGGGTGGCGGCACCAAACTCGGGGGTCATTACATACAGGGCTACGTCGGCCACCTCGGTTATCTGGCTATCGCTCTGGCCTATGCCGGCTGTTTCTACGATCACCAGGTCGTACTCGGCGGCGCGTACCACTGCAATGGCATCGCGCACATGGCGGCTGAGGCTGATGTTGGCCTCGCGGGTAGCGAAGCTGCGCATGAAAACCCGGCTGCTGAAGATGCTGTTCATGCGGATGCGGTCGCCCAGCAGGGCCCCCCCACTTTTTCGCTTGCTGGGGTCCACACTGAGTATGGCCACGGTCTTATCCGGGAAGTCCAGCAGGTAGCGGCGCACCAGCTCGTCCGTCAGGCTGCTTTTGCCGGCACCGCCGGTGCCGGTTATTCCCAGGATGGGGATGTTCTTGGTGGACGTGGGCAGGCTGGCCAGCACCTGTTTGGCCTGGTTTTCATCATTTTCTACCAGGCTGATGGTGCGGGCTATGGCCAGGGGGTTTTTGTCCTGCAGCCGTTTCACCTCTCCATTCAGGCTAGCCACGGTCAGGAAGTCGCTCTGCTCCAGCAGGTTGTTTATCATACCCTGCAGGCCCAGGGCTCGTCCGTCGTCTGGGCTGTAGATGCGGGCTATGCCATAGGCATGCAGTTCGGCAATCTCCTCGGGCAGGATGGTCCCTCCCCCGCCACCGAAAATGCGTATATGACTAGCTCCCCGCTGCTTCAGCAGGTCGTACATGTACTTGAAGTACTCTACGTGGCCGCCCTGGTAGCTGGTGATGGCTATGGCCTGGGCGTCCTCTTGTATGGCGGCATTTACCACTTCCTCGGCCGACCGGTTGTGGCCCAGGTGGATGACCTCGGCCCCGCTGCCCTGCAGGATGCGGCGCATGATGTTGATGGCAGCATCGTGCCCATCGAACAGGCTGGCGGCGGTAACGATGCGTACCTGGTGCTTGGTTTTATAGGGGGCTACAGCTTGCATATCTCGTGGCTATGGCACAAAAGTACGAATAAGCGCTCCGCTGCCCAAGGGGTGCGCGTGTGGCGCTGGTTAGGCAAAATAGAAATGCCCGTGCGATGGGCACGGGCATGGGTGTTTCTGGGAGTCTGACGGGCGGATGTCCTTACAGCGTCTTGAGCACTTTAACAATATCCGCAGGTTCGGCACGCTTGGTCCAGTTCACGTCCAGGTAGGCATACTTTACGATACCGTCTTTGCCGATCAAATAGGTGGCCGCCAGCGGTAGCTCGTAGTAGCCTTTATCCTTGTTGTAGTAGTTTTCGAAGCCTACCATTTTGCTTAGGTCAGCCTGTACTTCTGGGGTTATTTTATAGAGCACCTTGTAGTCGCCTGCCACCTTAGCACTCGGGTCAGTCAGCACCTCGTAGCTCAGCTTTTTGCGCTCCTTCAGCGTTAGGCTGCTATCGGGCAGCTGAGGAGACAGGGCCACCAGGGTAGCATTGTAGCGCTTGAAGTCGGGCAGCGACTGCTGCAGGTAGGCCAGCTGTACGTTGCAGAAGGGGCACCAGCTACCACGGTAGAAAGTGAGGATAACCGGGCCATCTTTCAGCATTTTTTTCAGGCTTACTTGCTTGCCGGCGGCATTAGTCAAGTGGAAGTCGGGGGCCTTCTGGCCAACCTGCACGGCATTTTTTACGATGCCCGAGGCTTCCAGCGCTTGCATCTGAGCTCCGAAGTCACCCATTATCTCTTCCGGGATGTGGGGTGCCAGCTGGGCGGATGTCTGCTCCAGTGCCTCTTTTTGATTCGCGGGTGCCTTGGCCGTTTGTGCATTGGCAAAACCTGCGAGTGCGAGTAAAACGATAAGATAGAATTGCTTTTTCATAAAACTGTAAATTCAGAAATTTGGGTTAAAAGATTCACATGAAACCAATGTTTTGAACACTTGGTTCCGTGAGACCCCAAAAAACTGGTGCGGGTGCCGTACCAGAGTACGCCCGGCACATGGCCGTGTCCACAAAGTCTGTCAGGTAGGGTGGGGCTAGGCCTCCCCGCCTGCCAGCGGCAGCAATACCCGAAACTCGGTTTGGCCGGGCCTGCTCTCCAGCTCTATATAGCCCCCGTAGGTTTCCAAAATTTTTTTGCAAATATCCAGGCCCAGGCCTGTACCCTCGCCTGCCCCCTTTGTGGTAAAGAAGGGCTCAAAGATTTTTTGCTGTAGCTCCTCTGGTACACCTGGGCCATTGTCCACGATCCGTACAATGGCTTGGCCAGCCTGCTGATCCAGCACTATGCGCATCTGGCCGTGGTACTTCATGGCCTGCAGGCTGTTGCTGATCAGGTTGGTCCATATCTGGCCCAGGGCATCCGGGTTAGCCAGCACAATGGGCCGTGCCAGCACGTCAAACTCCACCTCCACACCCTGCTTCATCTGGCCCTGGTACAGGGTCAGGATGGTATCTATATTCTGGGCCAGGTCTACCGCCACGTAGTATTCGCTGCGCTCTGCCCGGCTGTAGTTCTTCAGTGCATATACTATTTTCTTGGTCTTGTCCGAAGCGATGGATATGTTTTCCACGTTCGCCCGAATCTGGCAGACTGCATAGATCAGCTGGCTCACTTCGCGGCTATACTCACTTGTCAGCAGGGTTATTTCCTCCAGCGTGTCGTGCCTGTATCCGCTCTCCACCAGGGTTTGGGCGTAGGTTTCCGGCTCTGGCACGCCTCTTTCTTCCAGGTGCTGGGCGAGGGCTTTGCGCAGCTGGCGCTGCTCGCGGCTGGTGAGGGGGGCCTTATCTGCACTTGGTGCAAGCAGCTTGTCCAGCAGGGCGGTTAGCTCCCCGGTCAGGCGCTGTGGCATCCGCTGCAGTAGGGCCGGAAAGCCGGAAACCACAGTCGGCAGGTTATCCAGCAGGTTGTCGGCACTGGCACGCACGGCCCCTATCGGTGTGTTTATTTCGTGCGCCACACCTGCCACCAGCACACCCAAGGTGACCATTTTTTCGCGCAGCACCAGCTGGTTCTGGGTGGCCTTCACCTCATCCATAGCGTGCTCCAGTGCAGCAGTGCGCTCGGCCACGCGCTGTTCCAGGTTTTCGTTCAGGCGTTCCAGCTCCAGCTGCGCGCGTGTCATTTCTTCTTGCGCGGCCTTCAGCTCCTCGTAGTTTTGGCGTAGCTCTTCCTCGTGCTGCTGCAGCTGCTGGTTCTTCTGCTGCGTTTCGTTCAGCAATAGCCGGATGCGCTGATTGGCCACCGCACTCTGCAGGTTGGCCGCTATGGCCGCGCAGGCTGTGCTCAGCAGGTTCATGTGCTCCTCGCTTATAGCCTCCAGGGCCACCAGTTCCAGCGCCCCATACACCTGGCCCTGGTACACCAGGGGCTGGATGTAGTAGTGCCGGGGCACAACCGATACCAGGCTGGTGGCCACATAGGTGTCGAGCTTGTCATCCAGCACCAGGTACCGGTCTTGCCTGTCTTTCAGGCATTGGCCCAGCAGTCCCTCGCCTTCGTGTATTTCTGCGGCCCCATTCACGGGTATGGCATGGCCCGCCACCTGGCGCAGCAGGTGGTTTGGAGCCTCGGCCTCCGCTACGTACAGGCTGGCATGGGTGGCACCCACGGCGGTGGCCAGGTAGTCCAGGATGGGGGCACCCCATGCCTGCAGGTCCATACCTGCCCCCCAGCGCGAAAGCTCGGCCACCCTGGCTGCTGACTGCTCCAGCCTGTGCTGCCGGGCTATCAGCATCCCCTTCTCCTCCAGCTCGCGCGCCTGCACGAGCAGCACCTGCTGGGTCTGCCGCATTTGCTCCTGGGTAGCAAACAGCTCTTCGTTGTTTTGGCGTAACTCCTCCTGCTGTACCTCCATCTCCTGCGACTGCTGCTGCACGGCAGCCAGTGCCCGGGTCGTTTCGGCCATGCTGTGTGCATACTGCGTCCGGCGCTTGTTCAGCACCACAATCATGCCCAGGGCCACCATGGCAAGCACCATGTAGGGAATAAAGGCAGGCGTAAGGGGGTAAAGAAAACCGTAGCCAAACAGGAAATGTAAGCCCGCCACGATCTCTTGCAAAAACACCGCGTTGACCAGCATAACAGCCTGGTGCACGTATATCCACCGGCTACTATGCGGGAAGGTGACCGAGGAGATGACCATAAAGGCCACACAAACGATCCGGATATCCATGTAATTCACGCTAGAAACCGCAACCGAGGCTAGCGCTACGTTGAACAGATAGCTCTCGGAAAAGAGGTTGCGGGCAAGCTGATAGTACCGCCTGTGATTGAGATAAATGCAGCAGGCACTGAGCAGGGCCCACGAGAAAAGCAAGAGAAGGGAGATAGACAGGCCGAAAACCGGAGCCGTGGAAGCCATGGCAACCAGCATGTAGCCCACCATGACGAGGGCAAAAACATTCAGCATGGATACGTTCTGCCGGGTTTCCGTATCCAGGCCCGGGTGTATGCCCGCCTGTAAGATTCGCTTGAGTATGGCCATGTTGGCTTGACGTATGGGGTATGAGGAAGCGAATTAAACAGCTTTCCGCAAAAACCCGCTAATCTTGTGGTTACCGATCGGGTTTGCGAAATTGCGGGATCAAATTCAGCTTATGTATCCACAAGGAATAGGCATTGGCGCCCGGGATGAGATCTTCGGCATCATAGAGCAAGAACTGCACCGCCAGCAGGAGGGGATTGAACTGATTGCAAGTGAGAACTTTGTGAGTCCCTCCGTTATGCAGGCCATGGGCACCTGCCTGACCAACAAGTATGCCGAGGGGCTACCAGGCAAGCGCTACTACGGGGGCTGCCAGTACGTAGACCTGGCAGAGGACCTGGCCCGCGAGCGGCTGAAAAAACTGTTTGGTGCCGAATGGGCGAACGTACAGCCCCACAGCGGTGCCCAGGCCAATGCTGCCGTGATGCTGGGTGTGCTAAAGCCCGGCGACAAGATTATGGGCTTTGACCTGAGCCACGGCGGGCACCTTACGCATGGCAGTCCTGTAAACTTCAGCGGCAAGCTATACCAGCCCGTGTTCTACGGCGTAGAGCGAGAGACCGGCCGTATCAACTACGACACCATCCGCAGGCTGGCCGATCAGGAACGGCCCAGGCTACTCATTGCCGGAGCCAGCAGCTATAGCCGAGATTGGGACTACCGGCAGATGCGCGAGATAGCCGATAGCGTGGGGGCCCTGCTGATGGCAGACATAGCCCACCCGGCTGGCATAATCGCCGTAGGCCTACTGAACGATCCGCTGCCCCACTGCCACATCGTTACCAGCACCACCCACAAAACCCTGCGTGGGCCACGGGGCGGAATCATCCTGATGGGCAAGGACTTTGAAAACCCAATGGGGCAAAAAGACCCCAAGGGCAACCTGAAGCCCATGAGTGCCATACTGGACGGTGCCGTGTTTCCGGGCACCCAGGGCGGGCCGCTCATGCATGTTATTGCAGCCAAGGCGGTCGCCTTTGGCGAGGCACTGCACCCCAGTTTTGCCGTCTACCAGAAGCAGACCCGGGCCAACGCCCAGGCCATGGCTGCGGCCTTCTCCAGCCGGGGATACGAAATCATCAGCGGAGGAACTGACAATCACTGCATCCTGATCGACCTCCGGAACAAGAACCTGACCGGAAAGCTGGCCGAAAACACCCTGGTGAAAGCCGATATTACCGTAAACAAGAACATGGTACCCTTCGATACACAAAGCCCTTTTGTTACCAGTGGCATCCGCATAGGCACGCCGGCTATTACCAGCCGTGGACTGACAGAAGCGCAGATGGACGGCATTGTGGACCTGATAGACCGGGTACTGAAAAAACCCGAGGACGAAGCAAACCTGAAAGCCGTAAAGGCGGAGGTAAACCGGCTGATGGAAAACTACCCCCTACCCTACAGCCACCAGGTAGTAACCACCCGATAACCACTACCCTAAGCACCTGGGGGCTAGTAGCGCCCAGGTACCGTTCGGCGTGCTTTATTGGCGGCCCAGGCCCGTAGTGCAACGGCTGGGCAGCAAAAGCGAACTTTGCGCAGCCAGTTGCGTAGGAATTATCGTGTAGAAGCTTTTTTGGGGGCCGCATTCATATACGCAATGCCCGAAAATAAACGTATCTACTATAACTCAATTCCCTCGCATATGTTCTTTGCCGTGCATCCGCTGAAAAAAATGATCCTGGAGGGCGAGGGGGTAACCCAGGATTTCAAAAAAACCATCACCAACCCACGCAAGATTGCCAAAAGCCTCGTAGCCTTTGCCAACACACGGGGCGGCCGCCTGCTGGTGGGAGTGCGAGACAATGGTAGCATTGCCGGTGCCGACGTGCATGAGGAGGGCCACATGATAGAGGCTGCTGCCAACTTTTTTTGCGACCCCCCGATACGGTATGAGCTATTTCAGCACGAATACCAGGGGCTGCGCGTGCTGGAGGTGGTGATACCCGAAAGCCGGACCAAGCCCCACCGGGCCAAGGGGGAAGACGACCGCTGCATGGTATACATCCGCGTGAATGACAAGAGCGTGCTGGCCAGCAAGGTGGTGGTGGATGTACTGCGGCGCGAAGCAGCGGGCGAACCTACTGTAATAGCGTACACGGATAAGGAACAGGCCCTGCTAGACTACCTGGCCCGCCATGAGCGCATTAGCCTGGCAGAGTATGTGCGGCTGGTAAACACCAGCCGCCGCACCGCACTGCGTAGCCTGGTCAACCTGGTAGCCGCCGGGGTGGTTCGTGTACACCACACCGAAAGCCCTGAGTTCTACACGCTAGCCTAGCTTCTACGGCCTGGTACCTGCCCCACCTGGAGTAAGTGCGCACCGGGGAAGCCCATTCAGCTGAGTTAAGCTGCAAGCACCGGCCGTGGCCGGACTGCTAGTCGGCCAGGATGAACTTCTGGAACGCCCCACCATTCAGCGAGAGGAAATAAACACCGGACGGAAGCGGCAGTGCCAGGCTGTAGGTAGGCTGGGCGGGCTGTACCACCTGCTGGCTATACACAGTCTGACCCTGCAGGTTCCGCACTTCCAGCTGGTGGATGGGTGCGCTAGCCCGGAGTGTAACGAGGCCTGAGGCTGGATTGGGATAGAGAGCAAAGGTGCCAGCCGCTCTGCGCGGCGCGCGGCCTACAGGCGGCTCCGGCCTATCCAGCACCAGCCGGTACACACCTATGCGCGAGGCAAAATACAGTACCTCGGCCGTATCGGTCTCCACCACCAGCAGGTCTTGTACATACATGTCGCCCAGCTCTGCCGTACTGCTATCCAGCACCCAGGCGGTATCGGCATACGTGGCCTGGTAGTAAAAGAGCGGCCCACCCTGCGTACCATTCAGCGAACCCGTAGCATACAGCCGGCCCGGAAACACCCTGCTCTCACGTATAGACTGGATATAGGAATAATTGTCAAATGTTTGTTCTGCCCAGCTATTTCCCCCATCACGAGAGGAAATAATCCGGCCCTCCATACCCACCCATAGGGGGGTGCCAGCACCGGTACCAAACGTAAGTGTATTCACGGCATTGTTCATGGGGTCTGGCAGGCTTACCGTCGTCCAGGTCTCTCCCCAGTCTACGGATTTCCACAGGAAGGCACTAAACAACGCAAGCTCCCCACCGGCATAGATTACATTCGGGTTGGCGGTGTCTATCACCAGGGTAGTGCTTTGGTAGCCAAAGTCGTCCCACTCGCCCCGCTTCAGCGTCCAGGTCTGGCCACGGTCTGTGGACTTGGCTATGGCAAAAGAAGCCTTGGCAAACAAGGTATCGGGCGTATCCGGGTGTGCGGTAATCTGGAAGCAGACCTTAGTGGTACTACTGCCTCCAAATCCATTCTGGTAGTCACTCCAGGTAGCTCCATTGTCCAGGGTGCGCCGCAGGGAAACCGGGCTTACATTTAAGCACACAATAAATTCTCCTGGGGCCAGACGAATAAATCGTTGGGGCTTGACTAGCAGGTTTTCTTAGAAGTTGTTATTTTTTCTATAAAAAACTCCTCTGTTGGTGATGCCTGGCGTGTGGAAATGGTGGAAAAGGCTCGCCAATCAATAATTTCAAGAAGAGCCTTTTCCACATTTCCA